>NZ_JACD01000035.1:0-18717 GCF_000517825.1 Prevotella sp. ICM33 | reverse complement strand
AGACAATTCCGCAAGGATTTATATGTTATTTGAGTTTTACCGGACAGCAATAATTACAAATACAGAATTGTCTTTGGTGAATAGTGTTAAGGGTTATCTTTTACATTGAAAGCATGCCTTATCATTATGCTTATTTCTCTATATGAAAGGAAATCTATCATTAAGCTTTCTTCCCTTTCTTTATCATTGTGTAGAGGCTCAGCACATATTGTGAGCAGGCTTACCACTAATGGTGCGCAGGCTTAACACCAATTATTAGGATGGTTTATAGCTTTGAAATCAATCTGTTATTTGTAAGGTGGAAAGAACTATTATCGTGTTTTACTACGATAAAATTATAGGAGATGCACAAGTCATGCACCTCCTATTTATCGTTTATAGCGAGTTTTATACAGCCTTGACCTTATAGTGTCTGTGTTTTGTATAAAACTTTATGATGAGTTTGACGCTTTACTTAAGTTATTAAGTCAAGCTGTATAGTTTATCTTAGTTGGCAAAGCGAACGTTCTGTGCGCTATATCCAACTACAATTTTTCCCTGAATGAGTTTGCCCTCTGGAGAGTAATAGAATACTTCACTTGGTGCTGTATAGCTTGGGGTATCTATAACATAGATGTTACCATAACGGTCAACATTAACCTGTGAAGGATTCTTGAGGCCTGTCATATCAAGATCGGTTTCCTTTCCAGTTGCGAGATCATAGATAAAGAAACGCTTATTCGTATCATAGTAGGTAGCATATAGGCATACGAGTGCGTTCTTCTTAGCACTGTATGCAATTGAACTTGCCTTGAAGAGCTTTCTAACCTCATCGTTTTTAGCATTAATCTTCTGTACAAGCGCATCATCATTGTTGAACATTGATACAAAGTAAACATCATTACCAACAGCAATACTCTGGTTATAAGGATTTTTACCTACTGTAAGTGTCTTTGTCTTCTTAAATGAGTTACAGTCAACAACAGCTACAGTATTTCCATTACCATAACCTGAGATGTTTGCATAAAGTTTACCATTAGCAACAGAAAGTGCCTCTGGGTGATCGCCTACTTCTACAGAGTCAACCAACGGTTGTACTGGGTTGTTAGGGTTCATCTTGTATACCTTACCATTGTAAGCAGAGAAGTAAACATAATTACCATCTGATGCCAAATAGCGTGGGCTGGCATTGTGCAACTTAATTGTTAGTTCTTTCTTACCCATTCGATCCAAAACTTCAACCTTTGAAGATGTTGTACAAGTAACGACAAGCTTAGTGCCAAAGACTATCAAGTCTTGTGCGTCACCGATTCCGTTACCATTCTGAGTTCTATAAGCATCACTGTAGATGTATGGTGCAGTTGGGCGTGACTCGCTGTTATAGTCGAGAATACCCACTGTACCATCGTTTTGATTCCAGTTACCAGCACAAGCAACATATACATCTGTGTTAGATACTGCTGGCTGTGTGTAAGTAAAGTCGTTGTCATCACTACAAGCCGTAAATGTAAGCGCTGACATAAGAATAACACCAAGTGTAAGAAGATTCTTTTTCATTTTTTCTTGTTGTTTTGTTTATAATTTATTGTTATCTTGTTTTGTTCTCTTTCTTATTATTTTTGCACATTCCTCTTTTGCTTTTTTGCCACTTTTTCCTCAGAGTTTCCAACTTACTGAGAGTCGCCAGTTTGTTCCTGGCATAGGATAAAAGCGTACAACCTCATAGTTTTTATTACCAAGGTTGCGTAAGTCAAACTGTAGATGCAGTTCCTGTTTGAGGAAGTTTATATTCTTTGAAATCGTGATACTATGGTCAGTAAAGGCTGCCATACGGTTATTAGGAATATTATATCCCAATGAATAACGTTCACCCATTAACAGTAGATTATAGCTTAAGTCCAGCCACGGGGTATGTAGCAGCGAACTGATTGAGCCCGAATGGCGTGGAGTATAAGCTATCTGGTGTCCATAGTAAATATCGGTTGGATTAGTTCTATCGGTTGCATTGAGCATACTATAGCTTCCTGTCACACTGAGGGTCCAGTCTTTTCCCCATCGTTTCTCGGCGTTAGCGGAGATGTCAAGCCCTAATTGTCGCACCTTACCAGCATTCATCATTTGCCAGTAGAACATCTTTGGTACTGCAATAATCTTATCTGTGACATTACCGAAGTATCCATCTGCCGTCAACGAAAGCTGAAGGGTGTGATTGAAGGTGTGAGAATAGGTTGCACCAAGATTCCATAGACGTGACTTCTCTGGGTTTAATCGACGATTGCCAATGCCTGTATAGTAAAGTTCATTGAGTGTTGGCGTGCGGAAGATATCCTTATATCCAAAGCGGAAACGAAGGTCTTGTAAGGCTCTCCATTGTAAACTGAAGGCTGGCGAAAGACGATGGAAGCCGTCAGAGGCATTACCGAGTCTTACTTGTTCCGTTATATTCGTTGCAAGAAGTGATGTGTTGAATGTGAATTGACCTATGCAATAGTTTGCTGCCAATGCTGTCCATAGGGAGTTACGTGTAGGGTTTGCAGCCTGTGAAAGCGACATTGAAAGGTGATTATGTGCATAGTCTTGTGCCAAAGAGAGGTGAAGCCCTTGTAAAGGCTCGTTCCATAAGGTTGCTGTTAGATATGCTTCCTGCTGTCTGTAGATGTCTTCTTTATAGCCACTGGCAGGCACATCTGAATAGCGTGACCATGAATAATTCCATTTAGCAGCTGCTTTCAACTTGATACGCTGGCTAAATTGGTTCTCATAGAATAGTTGTGTGAAGACATTCTTGTCAACTAATCGCTCAGCAGAGTAGGTGTTATCGTAGATGACTGCACCCGGTAAGCCTCGATGAGAGGTGAAACCGTATGCCTTCCACTTCAGTATTTGCTTGTCACTGAGCTGATAATCAAGGTTAATTTCTCCTCTCCAAGTCTCAATGTCACTATTGTTACGTCGTTCATTGATAGTCTTGACACCATTTTTCAACTTGAAAGCGTAAACGCCATCAGCCCTTTCATAGCTTCCGTATGCCCCAATACCAAGGCGTGAAAACTGCTGGTGGAAGAGTAGGGAAGGTGAGAACAGACCATAACTACCTGTTCGGATGGTTGTCGCGAGCTGAGTCTTCTTTCTTGTTGATTCGCTATTACGGTCTGTATAGCCTTGCAGTGTACTAATATTAATCATTCCCGCAGAAGCATATGACTTTGCACTCTGATAAATATTGTCGTCTTGACCAATTTGAAGACTGATGAGTGAGATATTATCGAGAGTAAAGCGAGATAGGTCTACTTGTCCGCTTTGACAGTCACCCACCTGAACACCATCATAAACGACTCCCGTATGACCAGCTCCAAGTCCACGGATGTTAACCGTCTTCATACCGCCTACACCACCATAGTCTTTCACTTGCACGCCAGCAAAGCGTTTCAAGGCATCGCCCATATCGTGGATGCCAAGTCGTTCCATATCAGCATGTGAAAGTGTCTGTACTGGCGAACTTGCCAATACATTTCCAGAAATGCGAAAGCCATTGACCACAACCTCTTCTATGGTTTGTGTTGTGTCAGATTCAATAGTCTGTGCTATCGCACCGAGCGGGCACAATAATAGCAAGAAAGAAGCCAATTGCCTCATATCTCATTCTGTAATCAAATGGTTCTATGCAGTGCCCTTCCTCGAGGGATGCAATGACTTGCAATGGCAGGTCTTCTGACTTGTTATCCAATGTAGGTAAGCACCTTCCCAGTTTTATATTCACCAGTGGTATCAGCTTACCAATGAGAGACAACTTACAGCTGCGGGACAGTAGCGGAATTACACCGCTTTCCCTTTTTAATCATGATAGTAATGAACCTATTGCATATGCAAAGATACGACAAAGGTGAGAGATAGGCAAATAAAGGTGTACTTTTCTACTTACAGCATAATGCTTACCACCTGTTGAAAGGTGATTTTAGAGTGACTTTTGTAGGTGCTTCATCTTATGACCTCCCCATTGATTATCACCCATATATACGAATCCTACATGGTGATAAAGTCGTTCTGCCTGAGGGTTTCCTGTCTCAACAAGTAATCCTGTAGGGAGGTTCATCTTTCTTCCTTTCTCTATTGTAGCTTCAAGTAGCTGCTTAGCAAGCCCTCGTCTACGAAAAGACTTGTCAACACAAAGTGAGTCAATATATAGTTCACCAGCTGTTGTCTCGTCCTCCATATCAGAAAAGTCACGACCGAAAGCCTCCAAAGCTCCTTTAATGAAAGCCTTTCTTAGCTCTCTAAGTTTAGCTCCATCGTAGCTGACGCAGATACCAACAATCTTATTTGTTTCTGTTATTGCTACAAGTGTATTAAGATAGGAGTATTGCGAGTCTTCACGCTCCACTAATCTTGTCATTAGCAGATGAAAGTCTTCTAAGGTGTGGTTAGGACCTGCAAACCACTGACAACACTCGTGGTTCATAGCCTCCATAATCAAACGGGCTATTACTGTAGCCTGCTTCTTTTGTGCATCTTCAATCTTAATCATAGTGCGAAGATACGAAAACTATTTGAGATAGTGTGTTTCTCTTGGATGATTTCTTTATCGTATCGGCTTGAATAATCTCCCACTTCCTTCAAGCTGTGAAGGAAGTGGGGTAGGTGATATTAAAGACCTAAGTCTTTCATTGCCTTCTGTGCAGCCTCACCAGACTTGCCCTGCATCTTTTCTGCAGCTTCCTTGGCAGCCTTCTTAGCAGCTTCTACCTGCTCAGGTGATGCTGATTGCATAGCTTCCTTAGCCTTTGACATGCCTTCAGTAATAGCCTTTGGGTCAGCCTTTGATGCAGCATCGATAGCAGCACCTACTGCGTTAGCGGCAGCTTCATTACCAGAAGACTTCAAGGCAGCCTTAATATTCTCAGAGTTGCTCTGCATCCACTGCTGAAGTTTTGCAACATAAGCCTGTGCTTCTTTTGGATCTTTCTGTGCCAATTCAGCCATTTTGGTCTGTGCTGCTGTAAGCAATGCAGCTACACCCTTATCGTCCTTAGCCTTTACTTTCTCGTTGAGTTGCTCGATGAGCTGATCTGCTGAGGCTGGAGCTGCTGCAGTTGTTGCTGAATCAGTTGCAACTGACTCTGTTGTGTCTGAGTCTGCATTAGCCTTTGGCGCATTAGTCTTACCGTTGTTACAACTTGCGAGGGTCATTGCTGCTACAGCAATAGCCATAATAAATACTTTCTTCATAATCTTTTTAAGCTTTAGTGAATAAAAAATTTAACTACTATATTTGCCAAAGATAAGTATAATTTCGTTTAGTTGGTTTATTTTTAGCATGTTTTAACTATAAAAGAGTATGGTTGAATGATTTTGGTTTAAGCAAGCAATTGTTATTTGTTAATGGTCGTATTCATATATGCTAATGGTATTTTGTTTTCTTGTTGACAACATAGCGTCTTGTATTAAGCGTTCAACACTACTGGTGTTAAGCCTTCGCACCAATGGTGCGGGGCATGCGCACCACATGTGCTGGGCATCAACACAATTCTAAAAGAGGGCAGTGGGAGGTGTGGTAATCGATAGATAGATACATATTAGAATGTTTTCTGTAAGCGTCTATGATAAGTGTCTTCTGATTGTTAAATCGGGTTTAATCATGTGGAAAGGCTTGGAGGAACAAATGAAACCAACTCAGGCTAAGTCCAGATTGTTTTATTATAAAGATAAAAGAGCTGTATATTCCTTTTGCATCATAGATGTACTCTGTGTCAATAGCCTCTGTAGATGATGCACACCATTATGCTGTTTAGGTCTTATGGAAATGTTTATTATCCATGTAATGAGATTAAAACTTCGGCTACAAATGCTTATTCTACTTGCGTTTTGGGCCAATTGACAAGGTAGAGATGTTCAGTAGCACGAGTGAAAGCGGTGTAAAGCCAATGGATATAGTCGGGTGTGAGCATCTCATCTGTCATATATCCTTGGTCAAGATAGATGTGTGCCCACTGTCCGCCTTGTGCTTTGTGACAGGTGATAGCATAACCGAACTTTACCTGTAGGGCGTTATAATACTCATCTTCGCGCACCTTTTTCATGCGGTCTGCCTTTAGAGGGATGTCTTCATAATCCTCCAACACATGTTGGAAGAGTTGTTCGTTCTGCTCTTGAGTCAAGGCAGGGGCTTCCGTCATCAGTGCATCAAGGATAACTGTCATCTCCTCTTCAGCGTTATTATAGTCGGGAAACTCCAGTGATACATCGGCAAAGCGGAACCCATAGAACTCGCGGACATTGCGAACACGACGCACAACAGCGCGGTCGCCGTTGGCAATGAAGGTTAGTGCAGGTTTTTCTGTCTCCTTTCCACCTCCTGAAGGGAGTTGCGTAACCTGTCTTGTCGCTTGTGTAGTAAGGCTGTTTACATTATTTGTAGCATTGTTGAGGCTGCCATTGAGGGAAGGTGATGGGGGTGGACTGTTCTTATACTTATTCTTCACGACCATCAACATGTCGCCTGTTGTCAGTTCTTCCTCACGTCCAAGAACCATGTTTCGAATACCTTGATTGAATACATTAGCACGTTTGTTGGAGCGTGTGATAACCATTGTTTCATCTATTCCAACCTCAGAATAGCTGGAGGCCAGTCGTTCGATAAGTTCATCACCTGGTACGATGGAGATGTCAGCAAAGCCATTGAAACGAATCTTTGGTAGTTGCGTTACCTCATCATGGGTTATCATTTGGCGAATAACGGTGGCGTTATAGAGAATGCCTGAGTCTTGACTCTGACGAAGAACCTCGTTTAAATCACACTCATAGACCGTCAGTCCATAAGCACGGAGAACATCTGAACGTAGTGCAGGACTCTCTTCTTCACCTACAGGAGGGAGCTGTGCCTTGTCACCAACAAGCAACATACGGCAATTATGGTCGTTATAGACATATTGGATAAGGTCGTCAAGTAGGCAACCGCTACCGAAAGTGCTATTGTTTGATGACAAACTAATCATAGATGCTTCATCAACCATAAATAAACGGTCATGAAAGAGATTGACATTCAGATTAAACTTTCCATCAAGTCCTGTAAATGCTTTTTCCCGATAGATAGAGCGATGAATCGTTGCTGCAGGCTGGTTGGCATTCAGTGAGAATACTTTTGCGGCACGACCAGTTGGTGCCAAAAGTGTAACCTTCTGTCGTAATTCCTGCATTGTACGTACGATTGCACCTGCTAAGGAGGTCTTACCCGTACCAGCACTACCTCTGAGAATCATTACAGCACGCTCATCACGGTCGGTCATAAAGCGTGCAAAGACCTCTACGGCATGTAGCTGGTCGGCAGTAGGAGCAAATCCGAAGTTCTGTAAAATCCTATACTTTAGTTCTTCATTTACCATCGCTTAAAGTCTTTAACTCCTTATTAATACCACTCTTTTATATTAGCTTGGCTTTCTATTACCTGTTCAATGTTATCAGGAAGTTGTGAGAAGAAGTCTATTCCAGTGATGCGTTCTACCTCGTCAACTGTATTGACGTAGTCAGTCTTCTTGTGTCCTTTAGCCGATGCGTTCCTACAGATAAAACCAATAGCCTTCGGTTCGTCTTTCAGTCGGAGGACAACTTTGAAGAAAGCTTCTGGCACTTGCACTTTATTCTTACCAATTGTCTTATGCTTTCGATTGAAATAGATAGGTCCACAGACAATATATACATCACCATATTGCTCTGCCCATGTGCGACAGAGCTTTTCTACTGTATTCCACAAACCACTGTTCAAGGCTGGTACTTGTGGACAAATATTCGTCATTAGGAAACTCTGTTCCATTGCTTTTTGGCTCCAATGGTTGTCACCAGCAGGACACATGTGTCCTCGATCGTAGCCAGAACGCATATAATCATAAGTGTCAACACGTGGTGCTGGTATCTCTTCGTCTGCTTGGAAGGTGATACCCTTGCGCTTAATAGGTCCGTTTGTGTGAGCTGCTGTCAGGTGCCATGCTACCCAATTAGGTGTACGTGTTTCTGCGTTATACGATGTTGTATAGCCCTCACGATAGAGTATGAGAGACGGAATATTGGCTTTACCGATAGGAATTTCTAAGCCTTGTTTTACTTCAAATGTGTTTTTATGGTTCGCATTCTTCTTTCCCTTTGATGTATTAGTGTCGTCAGACCTATTGTTGTTATAGGATTCTACAAAGGGTTTGTCTAATGTTGAGAAATCTCTCTTCTGTTTCTCTCCTTTGCATGCAACTGCCAATAGGGACAGAGAAAGTATGATTGTTTTGAGGAATATATGGTTCATTTATTGTTGTTTTGAATTTAATGCTATTTATGATAGTTACGTCTCTCCCTCATTTACTCCCTTTTCTAATGAGTACAAGAGAACTTTCCGTCCCAAATCGTCGGTTAAGAATATATGGGAAGGGTAGCATCTACCTGCTGAGTTTCACACTTTGCGGTAAATTGTTTATGTTTACAAAGTTACTATTTTCTTGTTATTTAATAGGTGCTTTTCATTAAAGACTTCACCTAAAAGCTGTCTTTTATTTGCTTTTGGAGATTTTGCATGTGGTTAATGGCTTATTCTTTGAAAGAATGTATTTATCCTTTAAGGTGCGAAATATCTTTACATAATTAGTTGCTTTTAAGCCTTTTGAAATGTATAAAAGTGTGTTTTATGTTGCCTTTGTAACTTCCTTGTATTCTGATGGTTATAAAGTTGCATTTTAAAAGATGCTTAATTGGCTTCTTAAAGGGCGTTAGTTAGACTCCAAAAGGGCGTCTTTTGAAAGCCAATTAAGGCTTAATTCAAATGCTATTAAGCATGAATTGAAAATGAAGCAATGATAAATTTATTACAAAATGTGCTTTGTCATTGTCACTCTATTCCATTTATACCTTATTTATATATGGCTATCTTTTTTCTTAGAAAACCTAAAGAGCATGATTGTTAAGTTGAGGCCTGTCATAAGAAAATGATTATCTTTTCATCACTTTTTTACTAAAATACTTGCAAGTATTGATTTTTAGTCTTACATTTGCAGTGTACTATTATAGTAGTACACTTTAGGTTAAAAAAATGAGAATAAAAAATGCAATCAAAGAAAACAATCTATTAAAAAGAAAAGCCTTATGATTCAAGTAAATGAACTGACTTTCAGTTACCCAAAAAGTAAGCATAACGTGTTTGAGGGACTGAATCTACAACTCAATGAGAACCGAATTTACGGTCTCTTAGGCAAGAATGGTATGGGAAAGAGTACGCTGCTATACCTTATAGCTGGACTTCTGAAACCGAAGAAGGGTAGTGTTATCGTTGATGGTTACACCGCTTCATGCCGTTATCCAGAAATGTTAGAGGAACTGTATATTGTACCTGAGGAGTATGACTTGCCCAACATGTCACTCAGTAAGTATGCTAAGATTCACGAAGACTTCTACCCTCGATTTAGCGAGGAGGTTCTTGAAAAGTGCTTGTCAGACTTTGAAATGTCCTCTGATCTCGACTTTAAGCAACTCTCTATGGGACAGAAAAAGAAGGTGTATATGAGTTTTGCACTTGCTACTGGTTGTCGTCTTCTTCTGATGGATGAGCCTACTAACGGACTCGATATTCCTTCAAAGGCTCTTTTCCGTAAGGTAGTTGCTGGCAATATGGCAGAAGATTCATCGCTGATTATCTCTACCCATCAGGTGCACGACGTTGAGCAGTTGCTTGACCACATTATTATACTTGACAACTCACAAATCCTTATGAACGCATCAACTGAGGAAATCACAGCTAAATACACCTTCGGTATTCGCCAAACCAATGAGATGGGAGATGACGTACTCTACGCGGAGCCTTCGATTCAGGGCAATAATGTGATTGCTCGACGTCAGGAGGGAGATAGCGAGACAACTATTAACCTTGAATTGTTGTTCAATGCTGCAACAACAGGTAAACTAAAATAAAAGAAGGAGGAATATCATTATGAAGACAACATTTGCAAAAATCATTAATATCAGCCTAATCTCTGTAGCTTGCTTACTTGCTTTAAATTCTTGCTACATCCGAAAAAAAGACTACGGAAGGATGGTGACAGAGGAGGCTTCTGTTGATTCATTTGACACGATAGACATCCGTGGAGCTGGTACTGTTTATATATCACAAGGTAAGAAGTATAGCTTAAAGTTTAAAGGAGAGGAGAAGCGACTTGATGTATTAAGTTTTGTCAATCCACAGAATAGACTGGTAATTGACATGAAAAACCTGATTCAGCATATAGGCTTTTTTGATTTGAAACCTTCAGATAGGGTAACTCAAAGTATTGATATTTATATCACTACGCCAACACTCTCAAAGCTAAGTTGGAACAATTCTGCTACTGTTATTCTTTCAGATTCTTTTAAACTTGATAAGCTCAGCATTGATGCTCCTTTAGGTGGTAATCTGAAGATAAATAAGATGAATATCAATCAGTTGGAAGTCTCTATGGTGGGTTTGGGGGCTATTGATGTTAAAAGCCTAACTGCTAAAAAGGTAATCTTTGATACCTATGGAGAAGTAGGCTTAGGTGTAAATTTCTATCGAACTGATACGGCAATTATCTCTGCGAAGGGTGAACCAAAGATCAATACTACGGGAACAACGTGCTTACCCTTGACCATGGTTACAGAGAAGGGAGCCGTTATTAAAGATAAAACAACAAGAATAAAATAGAATTTAGGAGGATATAAATTATGGCACAGTTTGATTTAGACCGTTTCGGTAATGTAATGAGTAGACTCTTGGTGATAAGCCAGCGCAAGAGAAGTGTAATCTTTATTACTTTTCTTATCATATTCTTAGTTCTTGCAAAGTTCACTACACCTATGTTTTCTGGAAAGTCTATGGATGATATAGGTTACAAGTCATTCGTTTCAGAAGTTGTAGATTTTATTGGGATTTTTTCTCCAATTGTCTTCTTCGTATTAGGTACATTTTTCATTCAAGACCTTGAAGGGCGTCAGCAACGTATCAATGAATTGATGCTGCCAGCTACTAATCTTGAGAAGTTTGTTGCACGTGTGCTATTGGTTGCAGTGATTTATCCATTAGCTATTTGTGCATCTTTTATTGTTGCAGATGGATTACAGCTGTTGATTTCAATGCTTATTGCACCCGAAGAAAGTTTTTCTATGGTTGTAGCCTACTTTGACAGCAATTCGTCTATAGGAGATTCGCTCCTATGGGATAAGGTTCTGTCAACACTTATGAGTTATTCAATTGCTATCTTTGGAGGTTTACTTTTCCGCAAGTTAGCTTGGCTGAAGACGACAGTTAGTTATTTAACTGTGATTATTCTTTCTATAATAGGTTTCTTCCTTTTAAAGATATTCCTTTACGAAAGTACAGACTATGAGGTTGTTTTTATAGAGAATCCTTATGCTTCTCTTATCTCGATTGGAGTAAGCCTATTGATGTTCTGGTCTTCCTACAAGATTTTCACACACCTGCAGGTTATTAACAACCGATGGAGAAATATTTAACACGGCGTGGATTAAATAGTAAGGCTTATGAATTTCGAAAATAATAAGGCTATCTATGAGCAAATGGCTGATCGCCTTTGCGATGAGATTATAGCTGGAACATATAAAGCTGACGACCGAATACCGTCTGTCCGAGAGTATGCCGTTATGCTGCAGGTGAATACGAACACTGCAGTGAAGGCCTATGAGCTACTCTCTCGTGAGGAGATTATATACAATCGGCGTGGACTTGGCTACTTTGTTTCAGCTGGTGCACGTGAGCAAATTATAACTGCAAGGCGCAATAGTTTCCTTATGCAGTCTCTTCCCTCTGTCTTTCGTGAGATGAAACTATTAGGAATAACAATAGAAGATATAGAGAAAGAGTGGGAGAAAGCGCAACAATGACAGCCTCTTTCTAAATGGATAATGAGTAAGAGGATTCTCTCTCTATCAGGATCTGATAATAAAAGTGAGGGATGCACAGGCTGAAGTGCATCCCTCACTTTATCAATACTTATGAATATAGGTTTAAGATTTTGTGTTTGCTGTCATTCCTGTCATGCGGAATTAAACGTTAATGTGTTGATTATAAGTCTGTTATAATCAAATGTTAAAATGACGGTAAACTATTCTTAAACATATAATATAGATAAAAACCTATGGTATCAGGAATGTACTTGTATGAAAGAGTTACATTCAAGTTACCATAGGTTGGTGTTTTTTACTTTGTCTGCTCAATGATAGCATTTTTAATCAAGCCCTCCAGTTCTTCTGCAAGTTCTGGATTATCCTTGATCATTGTTTTTGTAGCATCACGGCCTTGTGCGAGTTTGGTTCCATTGTAGCTAAACCAGCTACCGCTCTTCTGAATGATACCATACTGAACACCCAAGTCAACAATCTCGCCAATCTTTGAAATACCCTCACCGAAGGTAATCTCGAACTCTGCCTTACGGAAAGGAGGAGCAACCTTGTTCTTTACTATCTTCACACGAACCTGATTACCAATAACCTGATCGCCATCCTTGATAGAAGTAACACGGCGGATATCGAGACGTACAGAGCTGTAGAACTTCAGTGCGTTACCACCCGTTGTTGTCTCTGGATTACCAAACATGACACCAATCTTCTCACGTAACTGGTTGATGAAGATGCAGCAAGTATTGGTCTTTGAGATAGTGGAGGTGAGCTTACGTAATGCCTGACTCATCAGTCGTGCTTGCAGACCTACGGCAGAGTCACCCATGTCACCCTCAATCTCCTTCTTTGGAGTCAAAGCTGCAACTGAGTCGACAACGAGAATGTCAATAGCAGAAGAGCGAATCAGCTGGTCTGCAATCTCTAAAGCCTGCTCACCATTGTCTGGCTGTGAAACCCAAAGATTATCAACATCCACACCTAACTTCTCTGCATAGAAACGGTCGAAGGCGTGTTCTGCATCAATGAAGGCTGCAATACCGCCCTGCTTCTGTGCTTCAGCAATGGCATGGATAGCCAATGTAGTCTTACCAGAACTTTCTGGACCATAAATCTCAATGATTCTACCACGTGGATAACCGCCCACACCGAGTGCTGTGTCAAGTGCAACGCTACCCGTTGGGATTACTTCTACGTTCTCTATTTGCTCGTCGCCCATACGCATGATGGACCCTTTACCAAAGTCTTTTTCTATCTTAGACATTGCAGCCTGCAAGGCTTTCAGTTTTCCTTCAGCTGCCGATGTCGTACCTGTATCTTCTTTTGCCATATACTATTATCTTGTTTTTGATTGATAAAATACTATTTATTCTTCTTTCTGCTCTTTGGATAGGGTAAAACCTCTGCTAAGGTCTTAACAACCCTGACTGCAAAATCAGATCTTGAAACATCTAAAACATAGTGTTCCTTGGCTCCTTCATAAGGGAAGCCACGTTCGGCAGATAGCATCATTGACTTAATTGCCTCGTGTTCTTTGACATAAGGTATATTGTCACAAACTATGATAACAGGCTTTTCGTCAACATAAATCATGTATTCACCGAACATCTTCCTGTATCTTACAGTCCCTGCAGTAGCTATCTGACTACTGACAAATTCAATAAAGTCCAAAGAGCAAGCCATCTTCTTATAGTTCTAAATCACCACCAAACACTTCGTGCCAAGGTAAGCCCTGCTTATTGAGTACCTCCAAGAATGGATCTGGGTCGAAGTCTTCCACGTTCCATACACCTGGTTTTCTCCAAAGTCCCTTGAAGAACATCATTGCACCAGCCATTGCTGGTACGCCTGTCGTATAGCTTACGCCCTGCATACCTGTTTCGTTATAGGCATCCTGATGCTTACAGTTGTTATAGATATAATAAGTCTGTTCCTTACCATCCTTGATACCACGGATACGGCAGCCGATAGAGGTCTCACCATCATAGTTCTCGCCGAGGTCCTGTGGGTTAGGCAACACAGCCTTCAAGAACTGCAAAGGAACGATATTAACCTTAACTGTCTTGCCAGACCCATCTGCCAATGGTGCTTCATACTCAATCTCATCGATACGACTCATACCAAGATTCTGAATACAATCGAGGTAAGTGAGGTACTGCTGACCAAAAGTCATCCAGAAGCGAGCGCGTTTGATTGTAGGATAGTTCTTGACTAATGACTCCAGCTCTTCGTGGTGCATCAAGTATGAGTCACGAGGACCGATGTTTGGATAGGTAATATCTTGATGTACTACCAAAGGCTCTGTCTCAATCCACTCGCCATTCTCGTAGTAAAGTCCCTTCTGGGTAATCTCACGGATATTGATTTCTGGGTTGAAGTTAGTTGCAAACGCCTTGTGGTGGTTACCTGCGTTACAGTCAACAATATCAAGATAGTGAATCTCATCAAAGTGATGCTTTGCTGCGTATGCAGTATAAGCCTGTGACACTCCAGGGTCGAAACCACAACCGAGGATAGCTGTCAATCCTGCCTTCTCGAACTTATCCTTGTAAGCCCACTGCCAGCTATACTCGAAGTGTGCCTCATCCTTTGGCTCATAGTTAGCGGTGTCAAGATAGTTGCAACCGCAAGCTAAGCAGGCATCCATGATAGTGAGGTCCTGATAGGGTAGTGCAAGATTGATAACCAGCTCAGGCTTGAATGAATTGAAGAGTTCTTTCAACTGCTCAACATCGTCTGCATCAACCTGTGCAGTCTTGATATCAGCCTTGTAGCCCTTATCATGAATTGCCTTAACCAGTTCGTCACATTTCTCCTTACGACGGCTGGCAATCATGAACTCCGTAAACACGTCCTGATTCTGGACAATCTTAAAAGCGGCTACAGTAGCTACGCCACCTGCGCCAATCATTAAAACTTTTCCCATAGTTCAATTTAATTCTCTGTATTCCCATTCTATTCTCCACTCCAAAGAAGGGAGCTATGGAATGTTATTTTGAGAATTCTTATTTTATTATTATTACTTTATTTTTATGTCTTACTTAATCTTACTTTCAATCTCTGAAGCGGATATACCCATTGCATTAAGAAGCGAGTAACCCAAAATTTGCTGTTTGAAATTACCCCCTTCGAGTGGTTGCATTGCAAACAAGGTAATATGTTTTAGCTCATCATCTACATCGCGAAGCGTAGAACGAAGTGTACTCATCAATTGGCTGTCCTCAGCGTTTGACACAACCATAATACGTTTAACCTCTTCATGATTAAGAATTGTCTTTAGAAGGTCGAGAAGAACATCGTCTTTCTTGGCTACTTCATCACCTGTAGCAATAGCATTGATAATAAATTCGCCAAGCTGTGAATCCTTGAATGCTTGCCCATTCAGTTCTTTCAGATAATCGGCTGGGGCAAAATTCTCAAGTTTTGGATTCTTCTTATCATGTAAAAGAACCACCTGTGTTTCGTGATTTCCTGGCTTCAAACGTCCATCAAGGGCAATGTTTACAACCCACTGGCTGAAATCAGCAGCGGGAATACGACGGTTCAGCATTCGCTCAAAGTTGACAATGAGGTCGAAAGCGACATGGTCTATATAATCACCATCCACAATGATGATGTTCTCACTCCATTTAATGTTCTGTGCTTCTTGTGCATTCATAGCTACAAAGATACATTAAATCAAGCAAAATGCAAAATAAATAAGGTCGTTTTTATTGCTTTCTTGACTTGCGCAATTTATAGTTAAATAGAATTATAGCAATAATAATAAGAGAGAATGGTACTAATGATGACATAGAAATTATTTGGACAGAACATGCTGTAATATACAATATAGCCAACAATAGGATTGGCATTATATCACAAAGAGCTTTAGGATTCCTGTTCTTTCGATTTTTTTCGCTCACAAGACTTGTGTCGTATGGATGCTTTTCTTGGTTGACAATCAGTAAAAATACGATAAATGAAATAACTGGAAGTGCCAGTATAAGATACTTAGAACCATAGCTTTCTGCTCCTCCACCAATGTTCCAATGTAGGATAATAGTGTCAGGTCCACTCAGTACACAATATAATGCAATTACTGTAATTGCAATGATAATGGCTAATGATAGGATTTTACTTTTCATATTATGATTGTTGTTGATGTTAGAAGAGTCTGTTTTCGTGAACAAAGATAGATTTTATTTTATAAAGTTCAAAACGAATATCTGTTTTTTTATTCGTAGAAACGCTATAAAAATGTTTATATAAAACTATTACTATTTGGTAATCATTTAAAAAAATCCTTGCAGAATTACCTCTATATAAAGGTAATTCTGCAAGGATTTCTATATAATTTAAGTTTTATCGGATAGCAATCTTTAGCATTACAAAATTACTTGTACTTTCCATCTATTCATAACGAGGATACCATTTTATATGCTCTACAGCAGCATGTGCATCTGTAATATTCTCTCTTGTATTCTGATGGTCAATGGCATGTTGTGCTACTACCTCGGCAAGATGCTGTGAAAAAGAAGTAATTTTGTTCACAGGAGGGAGCACTGCTGCGCCAGGTTGTGATGCATCCACAATTCCGCCTAAAGCATGTGCTGCTGCTGATAAGAGTGATTGATCTACTAATTTTGCCGTAGAGGCTATCACTCCCAGTCCTAATCCAGGATACATCAGAGCGTTATTAGCTTGCCCGATAGCGTAAGTTACCCCTTTATAATCTACAGGTGAACTTGGGATACCAGTAGCGATGAGCGCACGTCCATCAGTCCATTCTATCAGGTCAGAAGCTTTTGCTTCAGCAAGTTCTGTTGGGTTTGACAACGGGAAGATGATAGGGCGTTCTGTATGTGCAGCCATTTCTTTCACAATTTCTTCTGTAAAAGCTCCTGGATGTGTAGAAGTTCCTATTAATATAGTAGGTTTAATGGCGCTAACTGCTGAGCGCAAAGTAGGTAGAGGCTTCTGGAAGTCATTTACTGAGCGTGTAAAGAACTGCTGTCCTTCTGTCAAGTCAGTCATGTCATCAGTGAGCAATCCCTGTTTGTCTACTAAATAAATATGTTGCTTTGCTTCATCAGAAGATAGTCCTTGTTGCATAAATTCTTCGTAAATCTGATGTGCAATACCTGCGCCTGCTGTTCCTGCACCAAACACCATCACACGTTGGTCAGTAAATTTCTGTTTTGAAATGTTCAGTGCACCGAGAATAGCAGCCAAAGAAACTATGCCTGTTCCCTGTATATCATCGTTAAATGTTGTAATTTTATTCTGGTAGCGTTCGAGAATGGCTGCTGCATTAGGACGACCAAAGTCCTCCCAATGAAGGTATAAATTTGGAAAGAGACGTTCTGCTGTTTCAACAAACTTGTCTACAAATTCATGATATTTTTTACCACGAACACGTTCATGACGATTGCCTAAATAAAGAGGATTGTCGAGCAACTGTTTATTATCAGTTCCCACGTCAAGTACTAATGGCAATACCTCATTAGGGTTAATACCCGCTGCTGCGGTATAAACCATCAGTTTTCCAATGGCAATGGCAATACCATTAACTCCCCAGTCACCTATACCCAATATAGCCTCGGCATCAGTAACCACAATGAGTTTTATATCTCTTCCTTCTGAAGCGTTGCGCAATGACTTCTCGATATCTTCTGGATGGTCGATAGAGAGGAATCCTGCATCTTGTGGTTTCATGAATAATTCGTCGTATTGACGAATAGCATCTGCGACAACTGGATCATAAACAATCGGCATGAATTCCTCGATGTGCTGCGCCATAAGTGCATAAAATAGAGTACGGTTGGTATTGAAAAGTGTCATCAAATATACACGTTTCTCCAGATTATTTACCTTTTTCTGATATTGCAGATATGTTCTTTCTATCTGCTCTTCAAGTGTCTGTACAACTGGAGGGAGTAGTCCTACAAGATTTAACTTCTTACGTTCAGCCATACTAAAGGCTGTTCCCTTGTTGACGAAAGGGTTGTTCAAGATTTCTTTAGATGTATCCATACTTTCTTATATTTTTGTTAGTAGCGAAAGGTTACCATGCTACTTATTAGAATCTATAAATATTTTTATTTGACAATCTTATTTGTTGTCAAATTTGTCTAATCTTTGAATTGTTATAAAGATATCTAATCTAATAACTCATTATGAATAATTAATAATATTATAGTTCTGATATATAATCTAAAATACTATTTTATTTTGTGCTATGATGTAGCTTGTTTTCTCTACAATTAGGGCAAAGATATATATAATTTTTAGGAAAAACAAACAATATAAGATGTTTTTATTCTCTTAAGAAATAAAAGAAAATATGTTTATTGTGCATTGTTTCTATTTGCTTGTTGTTATTTTACTTTCTTTTCTTGAAAAAATTAGGCTTATTGGGATAAATATGTTTTTGTCTTCTACAAATAACTTATCCCCCTTATAAAGCGATGTTAGTAAATTATTTTCATGCAACTCAAAGCTAATATATGCTCTTTGGGCTTTGAAATGACGCCCAATTAACTTGCAAAAGGTGCTCTTTTGAGGTCTTACTAACGCCCTTTTGAAACCTTACTAAGCACCTTTTCTTGCACGATTTTATAACTAATTGATTTACTGCTGGTTGTAATCTTACCTTTTATATGTGCTTTTCCGCTTTATTTTATACTTTTTATCCGAAATTGTGTCATGAATTTTCAATATTCTATCTGCAAATTTTCGAAGCCTTAACATGATAAGATTTTCTGTGTCGGAGGATGAACAAGATAGATAGTCAAGACAATCTTGACTATTGCTGTCCGGTAAACCTTTTCCACATATAAAAGTTAAGGGCTAAAATCCGTA
>NZ_JACD01000034.1:0-5675 GCF_000517825.1 Prevotella sp. ICM33 | reverse complement strand
ACAGGTAGCGGAGGCTTTGCTGCCAACCACAAGAAAAGTCTTACCACCCNAAGCGGNTCNACCGTTACCTTTGACGATACCGCCCATACNATCCTNCTACANACCACTCGTGCCAANAAAATCTTCATTGATGAATTAAATGGCACCATCACCATATCTTCTGCTGAAGAAGTGAATGTCAATACGAAGAATGTCAACATCAATGCATCAGAGAACATGAATGTAAATGTGGGAAAGAACTTTACAATGCAGGTGGGAGGAGATGCAAATATGACCGTTGATGGTAATGCACGACTATCTGTTGGCGGAGATGTAGATTCTTCTATAACAAAAATGTAAATACAGTCATATCAGGGGATGAAAGTCATACCATAAAAGGTAAATTCAACATGGATGTAGACCAAAATATAGATGTATGTTCCAAATCAAAGATTAGTACATTATCAGAAGCTAAATC
The DNA here is from genome assembly GCF_000517825.1 of Prevotella sp. ICM33. Taxonomy (NCBI): domain Bacteria; kingdom Pseudomonadati; phylum Bacteroidota; class Bacteroidia; order Bacteroidales; family Prevotellaceae; genus Prevotella; species Prevotella sp. ICM33. Next base: position 5,218 of record NZ_JACD01000034.1, on the reverse strand, counting down.
GAATATTTCTTCAAAAGCTAATATGTACATAAAGAGTGCTGTTAGAGTTGATATTGCAAAAGGATAAGGATTAAATTAATGTCAATTTTACATAATCCTTATTGATACTTATTGTTATACAGAATTTATTTATATAAAATAATGAACACAATTAAATACTGTTTTATAATGATACTTCTCTCTTTTGGAGTTATATCTTGTAGTAGTAATAAAAGAATGGAAAAGTCTAAAGATTCTAAATTTTCTTGGATGCCAACTGTGGCAGCTCCTTATAATTATCCTATAGAAATCAAGTATGCCTTTGTAGGGTTTGGAACAGAAGGTGATGAATATCCAGTAATGGACCGTATGGTACATAAAGGGCTTGGAGTTCCTGGTGGCGCAGTGTCTCTTAACGAATTTGAAGAGGATGAGAAGCAGGAAGTACCCAACAGTATAAACGTGCTTTGGCTGTCATATAGCGAAGCTAAATATTATGAGGCAAAGATAAAATTACCAAAGGCATTACAAGATAGAATGACAGAGTTATTCAAAAAAGAGCTTTATTTGCGACCACAAAAAAACGAGTTAAATATGAGAATTTTGTCATAACTCTTCTTCCTGGTGGTCAGATATGGTTATATCTTGCTGCAAAGGGGAGGAGAGATCTTATCTGTGATACCATTCAGGCACACGAAGTGAAGATGCCCTTAAAGCAGTTTGACAAGGAGGCTACACACTTTGCAAAGAATACGAAAGAATATTATATAAACTCAATGGATAGCGATGTCGTTGCAAATCTTCAGACCAATGGTATCCCTATGAAATTATGGGACACTTACCGTGAACGTTTCAATTATGATATTCGTCTGGAGTTGGAAGACCCTAAAGCTCGCCTTGGTACTACACGTACTATATATAACTATGCTAATGGAGAGTTTGTCTATGAATATGACGGTAATCCTATCGACATGAAAGCTCGCCTTTCCGAACTGCTGTTTGAATGGAATGTGGGAGAAACCAAATATGAAGGATGGTTTTACTTCGATGAACATGAAGTGATAGAAATCTTTCGCAAAGCTTTTGGTGAGAATCACAACCAGCGTGGAGAGTTTATAGTGAGGGTAAGTAAATATAATAATAAGTTTGAGATTTTTCTACGTGTAGGAGTTAAGGAATACCCTTTGAAAAAAACAAAGATTTATGCTTTTCTTACAACTCCTCGTGGAGGAGAAGAGGAAGATGAACCTTATTATAGTAATAATTGGAATATAAATCCAGATGATATAAGATTTATAGGAGGATAATAAAAATGTCATATCTTATCAAGCAAACGAAAATAGAAATAGATAAGAATACGATAGGTTCTGATGATGCAGAAATTATCTATATGAATTACGAGCATACGGGTAGACCTCCTTACTTTATAGGTGAATAACTAAAGTTTCCCACCCCTTCAAACACAGGTTTTTCTCATTCCCCTTTGCCTGTCGTTCCCTTATTTCCATTGACTTTTAACACATGACTAACTGAGGTTATGCAGTGTGTCCATATACTTCATTCCATTTTTCTAATGCTTTAGCCATTACGAGGATTTTGCACATCGCTTTGTTATTACCGCTGATTGTAGCCATAAGGTGTTGGGGGGTCACCCCAAGCGTTTCTCCTAAAATGCGAAGAATGCGCTCGATACAAGCAAGAACTCTCTTGCATAACGTTAATGTCATGAAGTCGCCCTCCATATCCGAAAAGAGTTCGACCATGGTTTAATGTTTTGTGAATCTCTTTTCCAAAGCCATGACGGTATATGTAAGGTAACACTGCATTGCGTCGGCTATCTGACCATTAAAGTAGCAACCTTTAAAATCACCTAATCCGAGCTACTGCTTAGTTTCCTTTTTTCCCCTTTTCTTGATGCAGTGAAAAAACACAGGGTATTGTTATCTTGCCTTCAAAGAATGCATAAAGTAGCAGTTTGTAGCCCAATACACATCTGCCTTCTACATAGTCGTAAATACGACTGATACCCTCTATTCTCACGCCACTCTTCTCAAGCACGGTATCATCTATAATGAAACATGTAGCGGTATTAGATAGAGGAGCTTCGTTATATTTACGCAATAGGCACATATAACGCAGTGCAAAGTGATTCATCAAACGTTTCCAATCCATCTGAGGACGAATCATCATCCGATAGAAACAGTTCTTACCATGATTTGAAAGCTCATATATCTTTTGTTTGCATATACTGTGGATGCTCTCACCCACAATGCGGAAGAGACAATGAGAAAGGATTAACTCCGAAGCAGAAACCTCGTCATGTCTCTCCAGTGAAAGGCGAGATAACAGGTGACCGATGCCAAACTTACCAAAAAGATAAAATAAACCACCACTCATTCAGGTTTTGACACTCAAAAGTTTGGATAGCTCACTTATTTTCTCTATTTTTGTTTCCATAACAGTTTTGTTGTCTTGTCTTTAAATCAGTTCTTTAGCGATTACTAATTTACAAAGAAAATTCGACAAACTGTTATTTTTCTATCTATTTATTAGGGTGGGAAACTTTAGTTATGAAATATATAAAACAATTTGAAATGAGACGTATATATATATTATTATTTGTAGTTGTTACTACTTGTATAAGTAATGCGGGAATATTAAATACCTCAGGAAACATTCCTTTAGAAGATAGCTATTTTACGACTGCATCGTGTGATGAAAAGTTAAAGAACTTAATTATATCATGTCACAATTTTAAAACACCATTTAACAAAAAGAATATACATGCTGAAATAGAAGAGGAAATATCTGTTGGAATATACAGAGTAAGACTCTTTGTATATAGTAATGGTGAAAATAGTACAAGTTCAATAGGCTGGATTATACTTGACACCAAGAAGAATATTTTAAAGGACATTTCTCTTGACCCAGAATCTCCTGTTATTCTCAAATATAATAAAGATTCTTATAAAGATTATCTTGAAAACTGCCTCGAAAAGAAAGTTCCTTCTTCTATAGAAACTTCTATAGCTACAAATTATGACAAAATACCAGTCATTCATTTCCCTTTTGAATACTCTTACGATTTTATAAATGATTTAACAGGTACAATGCACGTCAACAAGACTATAATGCATTTCATTTCCACTTTGGTAGATTCTGATACGGATCTTGGGAATTGCTGTATAGCAAGACTACCATCTACAAATCATTATCATTATCTTTTAATTTTCGCTAGTGACCATGTTGGAGAAAGAAGATTTTTTTTATGTATATTAAATAACAAGTATAAACTAACAGATAGATTGCTCATCTATAAAGCTAAAAATATTAGCTGGAAGGGACGAATGGAAAATTCTTATTTACATTATATCATTACTGGAAGTAATAAGATTATTCTAAAAGAGATGATAGCTCGACCTAATAAGGATATCGTAATCAAGAAAAAAGAATATATTTCTGTAGATGGAAAGTTTAGGTTACATTAATGAAATAAAAAATTAAAATGTAGAGAGGTGTCATATGAATAGTGTTATTCACAAAATATGAATTTATCATTACTCTATTATTTAGAAGTATCTTCCATTAGTATAATGACAAAATAGAGTTCCGCAGCCTTATCATTTATAAAGATTCTGACTGCAAAGAAAAACTGCAGGGTGGTAAAATTGTTTTTGTCATTAGGAGCCAACCCTAACGAGGCTTATAATGAGGATGGACTTTGCCCTTTGGTGATGAGCTGTAGTATGAACAGTTATCCAGTTACTTGCCTTCTTTTACAATATGGAGCAAAGGCAAATGGCTTGGATAACCTTGGTGGAGACTATATAACTTATCCTCTGATGGTTGCAGTGGATAAGAATAATATAAACATGGTGAAAATCTTATTGAAGTATGGGGCAAAGACAAAGGTGAGAGATAAAAGCGGAAAATCACCCATCTTCGTTGCTCGTCGTCATAAGAATGTTGAAATAATAAAACTATTGGAAAAGTCACGATAGATTGTAATGGTCTGATTCGGCAATAAAGAGATGATCTGAAATCTTATAGAATATTGGTATGAAGAAGCATGTTTTTATTTTATCTCTGTTTGTAATAGTCTTTGCAGCTTGTTCCTATCATCAAGGAAAAGAGAGGCGGAATATTGTTGCACCTCCAAAGGTTCATAGAAAGTATGAAAGCAAGTGTGACGAAAAGAAAGTCGTCGAAAAAGATAAATTACAAGAAACACGTAAATTGCAGTCGTTGGTTGAAAAGGATACTAACTGGTATGGTCATTATGAATATTACATGCAGGCATCAGATTATCCCCCAATATTTGTCAGTTATGAGCTTGAGATTAGCCCAGACAGCTGTATCTTTACGGGGAATGGTCAAATGACATATTTTCGAATCTTATGTACCGTGAGTAAAAAAAATGAGAATCATCTGAAATTGTGTTACTTAGCTTCATTGGGTGAGAATAATTCTTTGCCCTTGTCTAATGCGGAGAAAGTAACGGTAGTGGAGTTGTACCGATATAATGGCAAATACTATCTTAAAAGTCCCTATATCATAAATAAAAAAGGTAAGAATAATGTAAAGGTGAAATGTGAGAAACAGCAGTAGAATGTAAGTATGGCATAATAGAGAACAACTGTACAACAGCGATTCTGTTCCATCGCCTTTACATCCTGATACGATTGTAAGATTTGTTGTAATTAATCTGATAGATTCATCAGCATTTTAGTCTCAGTTATTTTCTATGACTGATTGAAATTGAAAGAACCTATTATGTGTCTGTGTTGTAACAAATATATCATGTATTGATTGTGAGAAATAGATGAGCAGCGGAGATTAGCACTATACAAGGAAGGTACAGCCTACAAGGTTGTTGTCTCATGGCTTTTCAGTAGTAGTCAATCGTCCAATGGAAATGTAATTAATAGAAATAGACAGACCTCAAAGGAAACCAAACAATACATACTTAAAGGGAAGGAAGTTCTTTTCTCTGTCAAGCGGCATATCCCAACGCCAAAGGCAGAACCCAGCAAGGCGAATGTTAATCGCACAGAGCCTGAAAAGGGTGGATGTCCACGCTGTAGTACTCCAATTACAGCAGAGTAGCTTAAAAAGGTTTTCCCAAAAACTTCAGAAAAAACACGTATAAAAATTGATTCTTCCGTTAAATGCGTAGATTGTTTTTAGAATGAGATTCATCCGCATACATGGTATGATTACCTCTAATTAGATGGTTTTA
>NZ_JACD01000033.1:0-3132 GCF_000517825.1 Prevotella sp. ICM33 | reverse complement strand
ATTCCAAATGCTTGTAATCCATATCTTCCCCAATTTCCTTTGCTACTTCCCATCAAACACTATATTTATATCATCCGAAACAAAGTTGTTTATCATCTTAGAACTTTAATTTATGATATTACCTAACCTCATTAAAGGGCAAGTTCAATAAACTCTATTATTCTTCTAACGCATATTCCTTGATTATATTATCTTTAAATGATTTTCTATTGCACAAATATAACCAAATTACTATAATAGTTTTGATTTCATTTAGCTGTCACTTTTAACAATTCGTATAAATATATTATAAGTCAGACTGTTATACGTCTGTTTCAAATGACAGAAGTGACAGGAATTCTTTTTTCGAATAAAATAGCTTTGATATAGAAAGCAGAGGATTATTAAAAAAGAAGCAATAGAAGACACAGAGCAGCCGTCGGTGTATGGAGGAGGTTGTTTGACAATTTTATTTGTCCTCTCGGATCAGTGTGCCTTATTATGCAAACTCTTCAGTTTACCACTCTACGTTTCGAAAGAACCCTCATTCCAATATTCATTGATAAGGTGATTTTCATATTTCTTTCCAAATCCAAGTACTCTGCCATAGACCTTCTTCCGTTTAAGATTATAACATTTAACAAGATAATGAAACATATCTTACTCTCCATTTCGACCAAATCGATACCTTTATATTGAATATCTTCTTCATAGCTCACTTTCTGAGGAGTATTTTATTTTGATTTCTACAGAAGTATAATTTCTTGGCTCAAAAAATATTCTTCCTTCTTTATTATAAAGGCTGAAAGACGGTTTTGTTTATCAACTCTCCATATAATTTATCAAACATCTATGTGTTTAAATACCTTACACTTAGCCTTAGCAATATCACCTGAGATTTCACCAGAGTATGGGTCTTCTTTAAGTCCATACTTGCTTCTTGTAAGATCCTGGAGAACTACGATCATAATGGCAATAATTTCTTCATCTATTTCTTTTGGTAGATTAGCGTAGATAAATTTAACTATCTCATTCTTTGTCTCCTTATTTCTGAAGAATATCTGACGCATAGCAGATATCGTGAATCCCCTTAAGATGCAAACTTGTTCAGTCTGATAATGTGCTTTAAGAAGATTAATTGTTTCTGTCTCGCCTAACCAGCCACATACAATAATAGCCTTGTATCTTACTTCCTGATCTTCATTTTTAAGAAAAGGGATAATTGAGGGTAAATACCTCTTGTCATGTGTCAGTCCTATGATGTGAATGACGTTGGATTTAATAAGATTATCGATTTCACTATTTAACTTTTTTAATAAGAAAGATACTCCCTCGTCTCCTCTTTTTAAAAATCCATTACCTAAGATTCTTTTCAAATCACTGTTATTAGACTCATTAAAGTAAACATAATGACGCTCCATTCCCATTACAGAGTGGTCTTCCAACAAGATATTAAGAAAGTCATTATGCACTTTAAAGCTATCAGTTTCTAAGGCTATATTATAAGCTGATGAAATATCTACCATCCTATCTGGAATAATTAAAATTATATTTTATTTTGTCAAGAAGTAGCTCTACTTGCTTTTCAGAATCAGCATTACAGTAGAACTTCGTTACCAGCAAAGTGGAGCCTGCACGAATAATTACAAAACTGGGATTGAAATAGTTATAATTCTTGTATACATCAGCATTGCCAAAGACTTTATTAACTTTGACCACGGCAACATCTTCTTTAATATTTCTTTGCAGTGCTCCAGCAACATACTCATAGTATTTAGATGCTTTCTCCTCATCCTTAAACTCATAGAACTCCAGAGGGATATCAATCATTACATTATGCAGGTCGTCCTTGACACTTTTCATCATAACGGTAATATTGGCTATTCCTGTCTTGTCAGATATTGCACTCTTATCAACCGCTGCCTTTGTAAATCCTAAGGTAAGAGCAGCCTGTTCAAACTGTTTTCCAGTAACAGGAGTCAATCGAAGAAATGCACCACCAACATAGGCAAAGTAAGCAAATAGCCCACCTATAATCAGCAGGGATAATACAGCTAATAGTTTTTTCTTTTTCATGAATCTTTTCTTTTATTTATGTAAGGACACTAAACACGCCATTTAAAATCATCACCACAATCAATATGTTTGTTTTTATTTTCTCAGTGTAAATGCACATTAAGAGGTTGAAAAAAGTGAAGAAAACCCATAAAGGAATGTATTTACCTTTCACATAAGCCACTAAATTTAAGTAATAAACTGAACTTTTTTCTCGCTGCCCAGAATAAACAAAGGGAATGTATTTCCCTTGATTCTCCCTAAAATCAGGCTCCAAATAGCATAGCAAGTTTTTGGGGTGAGATTCTATTATACTACTAAAAGAACGCTGTGGATAAGGAAGAGACATATAATATGTTGCTTCAAACTCTTTGTCTGGAAAACTTTCTGACTCAAACCGAACTGTATGGTTTCCTCTACTACCCGTGATTGTAATCCCATATTCTTTTCCTGTAATGTCCCCCTTTGTGTATTTTACAGGAATATCAACAAAAATCAACTCTTTATCAGCCTTATAGGTTAGATAAGCAAAGCAGCCTATATAACTAAAGAATGCAAATAATTGAAGAAAAATTATCAGTATCTTATATCTTGCCTTCATACACGTTATTTCTATCTTCAGTTTTCCTTTTCCTGTAAATTTTCATCGTGTCTTCCTCGCATGCCTATTATTATACTCTTTCTTTATTCAGTTCGGCAATAAGTAAGGTATTCCTTTACACTATGTCTATAATCCTCTTCAGAAACTTCATAATATTTATAATTTGGATCTGTGTACCATAATAATGCAGGAACAGGCTTTTCCTTACTTCCTAATTTTGGATTATGCAAATCATCCTTATTAACAACAAGATAAATNTTNGGACTCCTTCGNAAAAGTTCTGCATTTACTGATATTCTGCCNGGGACATCGTAAGTCTCTAATACAAAATTTTTCTTTCTGTCAGACGAATAAACTTTTGCTATATCTTTATACAGTGTACTATGGTTGCGNCTCAAAGGNTGTCTTGCATANCTTACCATGTCTTCCACATCGAAAAAAGTAAAATCTGTCAGTTCCACAACTTCCGAGTTCTGAATATATGCGTTAATTTCTTC
>NZ_JACD01000032.1:0-8183 GCF_000517825.1 Prevotella sp. ICM33 | reverse complement strand
AAGACAATTCCGCAAGGATTTATATGTTATTTAAGTTTTACCGGACAGCAATAATTTTGTTTTAACTCTCACCCCGTTAGGCACTCCCCTCCTTTGGAAGGGTTGGGGGAGGTCCCTACAAAAAAGACAGGGTAACTGTTTTGTTTGTTACTCTGTCTTTTTCCTTTGGGGTATCCCGCATTTCACGCCCCTCCCTTTGGGGGAGGGGACGGGGGAAGGGGCCAGTTGGCTGATGCTTCGGCTTCTTACTTACCCACTACCACCTTCTTACCACCAACAACGTAAACGCCATTAGGTAAGCCTTCGAGGGCTGTCTCTGGGTTCACCTTACTGCGAACGAGGACACCATAGATGCTATAAACATCAACCTTACCACCGTTAGCCTGAGCCGAGAAGGTCGTGATACCCAATGGAACAGTGCCTGGATCAACCTCAGAACCGTCTGAACCGCAAACCTTAATAACGATATTGTTCTGTGCATCCTCCATCACCTTCTTAGGAATAGTGAAGGTCTTGGTGTTCGCAAAGTAGATAAGCTGACCCTTGCTGTTGTAAATCTTGAAACCTACAACGTGGCTGTTCTTAGCCTCCATAGTATAGGTGCGACGACCATTAACGGTCTTCTCTTCCTTAACAACAGCCCAGCCCGTTCCGAGGCTGTCTCTCTTAAACTGATCCCATGAGCCGAAGTCGCCCATAGTACCAACACGTACGGCACCATTGAAGTCTTGACGCATTGTGCCAGGGGCAGCACCAGGATAGATAGCTGGGGTAGGACGGATATGATCGTCAATGAAAATCATATTGTTTGCAGGGCCCTTAGGGAACTGCTGCATGAACTTCTTCGCCTCCTCCCACTGTGCTCTTGTGGTATACATGGTTGTATTGCTGTAATCACCGATAACAGAACCGTTCACATCATAGAAATGTCCCCATGCTTCAAAGAAGCTTGAGAGGTCTTGATTGGCTGCTACACAACACGCTTTAGCAAAGAGTAAGTAGTCGTTCTGACCCTGACAGTTGGCTGTTCCCTGACCTTCAAGGCGGTGGGTACGGAGATAATCGAGGCACTTATGCCAGAACTGATCATCAAGACCAGTCGAATGGAACATCATATAGAGCTTGTAGTACATCTGCGTTGTACCCCATGTGCCATATTCAAACCACATCTTCTTATTAGCAAAGCGGTCAGCATAGGTTGAGACAGCACTCTCGCAAACACCATCATACTTCTTACCGTCAACATCTGTATAAGAACAGTTTTCTGAACGACTGGTTACACGACCAGAAGTAAACATCACCATATTAGAGTACATATTGACAGAAATCTCCGTCATACCTGCCGTATTGAACAGCTGCTGGTGGTTATGACCGAATTCATGAGCAGGACCCCAGAGTGTACCGTTACCCCACTTCATCTTGTCGTAGTTGAGTACGTCAGCCAAAGTGTTGTAGTTATAATAGGTACCACCGGTCGTAGCATACATATAACCATGATCAACGGCAGTAGCATTAAGAACGTTGTTGCACTTATCACGCTCAGCAGCACGGAAGCCCATGAGGTCGTCCTCACGCTGTACGATGCTGTTCCAGATCTCAACAAGTTCCTTCATGTGAACAGGAGTGTAGTCCTTGCAAGCCTGACTTGGCATGTTCATAACAACCAATTCGCCCTTCAAGTTGAACGCCTTAGCCCAAACAAGACCGTCTGACTGCATTGTCTGCCAGTCCTCATTGGTGTTACCCTTCGTAAGATCGAAGTAACCATTCACCTTACCTCCCTCAATGTGGATGTTCATAGGCATATAATCTCTGAGGTACTTACCGTTGTTGAAGGTACGACCGATATAGTTAACGAATACGTTGTTCTCGCCCTGATTGAGGATAATGTTCAATCCCTTCTTCAAGTTATAGTACTTACCAGCACTGCGTGTACCCAATGGTACGAGCTCAATCTGTACCGTTGCATCCTGTGGGATGTCATCGCCAAGGAAGACGAAGAGGTCTTCGCCATCACGAGCAGTAACACCTGTTGGATTCGTCATACTACCATAATCGTAGCCGATACCCATTGAACGCGCCCAAGCATTATAGTTATTCTCACTGTAAGCCTTATAGGCAGCGATACGGAACTGCTTCTCCCAGTTGCGACCACTTGGATAAACGGTCCAACTCTGGTTCTTAATCTTCAACACAACCTCCTGCAACCCCTGTGGAAGTTTGTCGGCATTCATCTTTGCCTTCAATGCTGCATCGGTCATATTCGTCACCTCACCAGTAACCTCAGTAGCGACACTGTTAGTGAAATACTTAGCCACCTTCTCAGCATAGACATCCACATTCTTGGTCAAGTTGACACGTGCCTTGTAAGCCTCCTGCTGCTCCTTGAGCTTTGCCTGATCGATTGTAGCCACCTTGAAAACCCACTTATTAGCCTCGTTGTTCACATACCATCCTACTGGATGATAGCCCTGACTCTCAGCACAGTGGATACCTACGTTGTAAGCATCAACCATCTCGAAAGCCAATATGTATGGGTCGCTCTCGTTAAGATTGAACTCAAAGCCATTACCCTGCTCCTCAGATGTTGTATAGTAACGGCTTGTCTGACCATTCTGCTGCGCGATATACTTACCTGTAACAGCATTCTGGAAAGCGTAACGCCCGCTACCCAACTTCACTAATTTCCAACAGTAGCTGTAGTCGGTATCAACAAAACCACCCGTAGACAACTCTCCAACAATATAGTCCTCACGCATTGCTCTGCCGTAAGTATCAGACACTATCTGATAATACTTATTCAAATCCTTACGTGGGTCAACAATCTTTGTCAGCTCAGCCAAACGATCGAGAACCTGCTGCTTGCTGAGAGAGGTCACTGGATCAAGACGAAACTCGCTTGGTCCGAGTGCTATTCTGCCGTTATCTCTCAAAGGATACCAACGTACAACGTTTCTCTGAGCATCGAGGTGCCAGCAGAATTGGTTTCCTCCTACATTATCATTATAGATATTGAAGTAAGACTTACCCGTACCACTTGACTGTGACTGATAAACAATCTGGAACTTATGAGCATCGTTGCCTGTCTTATAAGGGACACTGTTACCATTGACATTCTGCACATACTTACCATCCTTCAAACTCTGAATGGTATACTTGTCGCCCTTAGCATGAAGGAGAAAAGCATTAGAATAGTCTGTAGCAAGAGAAGTATAATTCTTTCCATGCAAACCACTCTCGTCAACATAGACATGGAGGTCTGTGCCTGCCTGACGCTTGTCATTAACAATGAAATAAACTCCCGCCTTGAGTTGCTGGTTCTCCCCCTCAGCCGTTGGAGCAGCTGACAGAATCGAAGCCTTCGCAACACTTGGCATAACAGCGGTCAATGCCATTGCCGCCATCAGAGACTTATTGCGTAAAAATCTTTCGAATAACATATATGTAAAAAATAAATAATTGTTTCCTTAAGTTCTCTTCGATAATATTCAAGCACTTATTCATGCACTTTTAAGATTGTGTGGACGGCTTGCACCAATGGTGTTTACCCTCTGCACACTCCGTGCTAAGGCTTCGCACATTCCTTAGATGTGATTAAATCCGAATCGGTTAGTAGATTACAATGCTAATAAAGTTTTCTAATTATATTGATTTCTAATGCCTTTTACTTTCTTATCAGCATCGTGTCAGTCTTCGTACCTTGGCGTAGTCTGCTACGTTGGCGCTGCAAAGATAGACAAACTAATTGATATTTATACAAAATAAGTTTAGAATCTAATGACAGATTCGGGTTTAAAACTATGACGTAATGCCACACGGAAAAGTTCAAAGATAGCATAGAGGTTTTTAGAAGACAAGTTGACAAGTAGACAAGTTGACAAGTAGACAAGTAGACAAGTTAACGAGTTATATGCTTTGTGACATATAACTCGTCTACTTGTTAACTCGTATACTTGTTAACTCGTATACTTCTTACGGGGTATCCCGCATTTCACTCCCCTCCCTTTGGGGGAGGGGTAAGGGGGTGGGGCCAGTTGGGTGTTAGGTGGGGGGTGTTAGTTGTTAGTTGCTTGCTTTTCTACAACTCCACCTCTCTCAACTGCTTATCCACCAACAAGCCCTTGGCTGTTGTATTCTTAACGGTGAATGGTTTGAGGGCTTTCATACGGATAACGAGGAGGTCGGCATCGCCATTGATCGTATGGTGGTCGCCCACATTCACGAAGGTTGGATAGAGAACCTGAGAGCCATCACTGTGATGACGGTCGTAGGTGAGGTTGCGCATAACCATTGATGGGTCGATCTCAACCTTAACGAACTGCAATTCCTTCGGACTATATGGGAAGATGAGGTTGAAGGCATTGACTGACTGCAGGTCCTTACCCTTCACCTTGATGATGACATCGTCGCCTGCTGCGTAAGACTTACGGTTGTATTCGTAATAAACCTTACCGCCAACCGGGGCTACGTCATCGTCGCTCCAACCATCCTCAAGGTGCATGGCAACATTCGAAATGTCGTAAGCATCAATGAGACCGTTGCCGTTGATGTCACCACCAGAGATATAACCATCGAAGTCGGCATCGCCCTTCTTAAGTCCTGTATAGTTCATATAAGAGGTAAAATCGTTCTCGTCTACCTTACCATCAAGGTTGATATCGCCCGGAAGAATTGTCTTTGTACCCGGCACTTTGAAGACATAGAACTCACGACCAGAGCCGAAGTTGCCGACAGCCTCCTTCACACTCACCTTCACATAACGTGCTACAGGATGGGTAGAGAGCGTCACTTCCTTCGTTCTACCATCTCGAGCCCACTGCTGTGGACCGATTTCTGTCCAGTTTCTACCGTCTTTGCTGACAGCGATATCGCACTTCGTAATCGTACCGTTACCGCCATTTGCACGTGGAACATACTGCAGTTTGTCGAGGGTGTTGGTACTATGGAGGTCGACAGTGAAGTCGAATGGCACCGCCTTCGTATAATAATAGGTGTGCCAGATGTCGCCAATCGTACTGAAGTCAACGAGTCGATGGATTTCGAAACCTTCCATATCACGGGCGGTAGAGGTTGCGGTAAGTCCTTGGATAGCATACTCTAATGGGTTGACAGCCGTCTTCACGTGTAGTGGAGTCCACTCACTTGCCCCCTCGCTATTGACTGCACGCACCTTGAAATCATAGTCGGTGGCAGGCTGGAGGTCGTCGAAGAGGAGCGAGTTGTGGCGGATAGTGGTATAAGTCTGACCGTTGAAGGCTATCTCATAGTAGTCAGCATTCTGCACAGGCTTCCACTTTGGAGTGACACTATACGACTGAACATCAGCCTCGAGGAGTTCTGGAGCTGTCAAGGCACCCTTCTTTCGCAAGGTTTCATTAGACTTATTCAGACGTGCAAAACCCTCCACGCGGAGTTCTACAGCCTCCTTTGTGATGTCGCAGGAAGCCAAACGCACGATGATTTGGGCATTTTTAGTTACCAAGAGACGTTCCATCTCGCTGTTAGCCGTTGAGAAACGGTTGATATTCGAAGCCTGAACATACTGCCATGTGTTATCGCCCTGCTCTGCTTCTGTGAGTCGAATCTTCTTACCACCGATAACGGCTGTGAGCTTCTTAGGCTTTGCGTTGGTGTTCAGATAGAAGGTTGTTGACTGATTTTTCACCATTCCATCGAACGTTCCTTCGGTCTTGTCGATACTTACGGTCAGCACCTGCTTATCGTTAAGATCGGAGGTGATGCGGGTTGTAGCCTTCTCGTTAGAGAGATATTTCTGTGTTGTACCGTCGTCATCATAGAGTGTAAACTCGGTCTTGCCGTCTGGATAGAGTTCAAAGACACGACGGTTCTTGTCAATCTCAGAAGGATTATTATTCGGATTGACCATCGGAATGATAGCACCCGACTTCACCAAGACAGGCAACTTCCAGATGGGTGCGAAGTAATCGTTGAGTATGCAACCACCCTCGTAAGTAGCACCCGTGAAGTAATCGTACCATGTTCCCTTTGGTAGGTAGATGCCATTGCGCACATCGTTGCCCTCCTTGTCGGCTGCCGTGTTCTGATAGACAGGTGCCACGAGGAACGAAGGACCATACATATATTGGTAGCGTGTAGCACTGCTGTGGGTGTAATCGTTGCTATCATCAAGGAACATCGCACGCATGAGTGGCTTGCCAGTCACCGCCTCATGGGCACATGAGTAGGTGTAAGGCAGGAGCATTGACTTGAGTTTGAGGTAAGAACGGTTGATACTTGTGGCTGGTTCGCCCAAAGCTTGTGGATACTTAGGGTTGCTACCCCACCCATCCATATTCAACTGCATTGGTGTGAAGGTCTTCCATTGGAAGTCACGGATGTTCACTGAGAGGTTCTTTCCGCCGAAGATACCGTCCATATCGCTCGTAATATTACCCATTCCGGAGAGTCCTGAGCCGATATAAGTTGGGATGTGGAAACGGATATACTCCCACTCGCCACCGGTTTGGTCGCCCGACCATACTCCGCCATAACGCTGTGTACCAGCCCAGCCGTCGAGGGTGATAATGAACGGACGTGCATCGCTGCCATAGTAAGGCATGATATTAGCCACATCGGCAATACCATTGAGTCCAAAGGAATAGCCCGCACCGACCCATGCTACGTCGGTCTTCAACACACGTACGCCTGCATCGCGCACCTCTTTGACGATGTCACGTTGCAAGAGTGCAGGGATGCTATCGACTGGGTGGAGGTTTGATTGTGTCCACAAACCAATCTCTACACCGTTCTTACGCGCATAGTCGCCAAGGCTCTTGAGGTTGGCTATATTACCATCGAGGGTCGAAGTTTGCCCATATCCAGCTCCGTAACCATCGTTAGGAAGAATCCAACCCAATGGCATATCGTCTTTCTTATAACGGTCGATAACGCCACGTGCAGAGAACTGATAGTTATCCTTTTCGCCATTGAGACTTTCCTTGATACCGCCATTGTCTTTCTGACTTTCTACATATCGCTTGCCGTCTTCAAAGAGGATTCCCTTGCCTTCTTCAGTTGTCTCCTTCCAATAGTCTCGGTTGTAGGCATTGAGGTGACCCCCATAGAAAGCAAACTTTGGTAATAAGACAGGGTTACCGGTCAGCTGATAATAATCTTGAAGCAAAGAAACTGGGGTTGTATCAACCATCAGGAAGAGGTCGAGATAAGGCATATCGTGACTGATTGTCACCGTGTTCTTATCCGTACTTCCGAAGTCGTAGGCACCAGGAGCAAAGGTGTAAGGCATAGCAGCATAGCCCCCTGTTGACCAATAGAACGGAGCTGGCGAAGCAACACCGCCATCGGTCCAGCTGTTGGTATTGACAATCTCAATGCGTTTGCCACGATGTGAGAAGCGACCATTTTGTACACCGCCACCATAGAAATACTCTCCTGCTGCATTGGCGAGGGTTACGGTGGTGCGATTCTTTTGAAAGTCGACTCCCTTCACCTCCTTAATAACCTCCTTACCATTGCGAAGGTCGGTGACAGTCATCAGCCCCGTGTTGCGGTCGAAGCGCACACGTACCTCAGCTGTTGCAACTGCCACGTCGGCATCGGTCGCATTAACGGTCAATCGTCCTGCGCTCTTGCGTGGGTTGTCAAGGAGAATACGTGCAGGAGGATTGCTCGCAGGGTCACGAACGATACCGCCCTTTGGGTCGCGGAAAAGGCGGAAGACATTCTGACCATAGAAGTCTACTGTCATCACGCCACCGTCGCTATAAGTAATCTCTACCGTTGTTGGATTGATTTGTCGAATACCGCTCACTGCCTTTCCGTCAGCGAACGCGGTCTCTCCCACTGCCAATAACAAGGCAGCAAGTAAAATCTTGGCTTTCTTCTTTTTCATTTTATAGATCTCGTCGCTCGTCCCCAAGCTTAGGTTTACTTGGTTTCCGAACTCCTTTTGGTTTTTAGCTAATAGTTGTTTTTGTTACTGAGTGGCAAAGATACACCATATTTTTATAAACTACAATTATTTAACTAAGATTTTTTTAACTAAAAACTTCTATACTTTGAACTCTTTTACCTTTGAACTTTGAACATTGAGCTTTGAACATTGAACTTGGAACTTTCTATGACTACGAATTTCGCTAATTACGCAAATCCTTATTGCTAAATAATTCGTGTCATTCGCGTAATTAGTAGTCATTAAAGGT
>NZ_JACD01000031.1:0-41668 GCF_000517825.1 Prevotella sp. ICM33 | reverse complement strand
TGGACTTCAAAAGGGCGTTAGTAAGGGTCTTAAAGGGCACCTTTTGCAAGCCAAATGGGCGTCTTTAAGAAAGCAAAAGAGCATGTTTTAGAAAGTGGGATGTGAAAATATAGGACAAATTATACCACTGTAAACATTCGTTCTTTTGTTACTTTGTCTTTATTTTATTCTGCCTTGCATTATCCTGTCTTCTGTTCTTCTACTTTGTCTTTGCATTACCCTGTTTTGTTCTTTTGTTACTTTGTCTTTATGCTTATTCAGTCTTATATTATCCTGTATTCTGTTCTTCTGTTACTTTGTCTTTTCATTATTATGGTCAATAAAAAAAGATAAAAACTTACTGAAAGGTTCGATAAAGCAAACAATAATTTGTATCTTTGCTTGTTAAATTGTCATTAGATAAAAGTTTGAACATATGAAGAAATTTTTGATATTCTTGTTTATGTGCCTTCCAATGATGGCTGCGGCACAGACTACGCTGACTCCAGAACAGAAGTTGGAACAGGCACAACGCCAGTTAGAGGAGGCTAAGGCTGCCTTGGAACAGGCGAAGGCAAACGCTGCAAAAGCGAAGGCTGAGGCTGAAGCAAGAGCTAAGAAGGAAGCTGAGGATAAGGCGAAAGCAAAGGATATAGAAAAGAAGATTGCTGATATGAAGGCTGAGGCTGAACGATTGTCACGTGAGGCTGAGGCACTCAGTGAGGCTGCTAATAAAGCTCAGACGACTACGGTAGCACCAGCAACAAAGACTGCGGCAACCACTACAAAGGCTGTTAGCAACGCTTCTTCAGATGCGTGGGTTGTTCCAACAACGCCAGCGACTGCTGCAGCACGTGCTAATAAGAACGTGAGTACAGACACTAAAGCAAACAAAGACCTTTATCTTCAGAAGGGTATCATACCAGAGGTGAACGGTCAGGTGGTATGGACTGAAACCTTTAATGTACCGGGAGCAACTGCTGACGAACTCTATGACAAGGCGTTTGCTTATCTTACAGAACTCACACAGGGCGACAATCAGTTGAGTGGTAGTAAGGTTGCCTTGGTGAACAAGGGTGAGCATAGTATTGTGGCAACGGTACGTGAGAAGTTGATTTTCTCATCTTCGTTCCTCTCATTGGACTATACGCAGTTTAACTATGTGCTTCAAGCAACTTGTCGTGATGGACAGGCAACATTGACAATGAACCGTTTGACTTATCGTTATGATGTTCAAGGCAATGTTTCTGACCTATCGGCAGAGCAATGGATTACCGATAAGTATGCTGTCAATAAGAAGCAGACCCGTCTCTTGCCAGTGTCTGGTAAGTTCCGTCGTGCTACTGTTGACCGTAAGAATAGTATCTTTGAAGGCTTCGCGCAGGCATTGAAGTAAGACAAAGAAGGGATATATTTTTGGGTGTGTCAGTGGTGATGGATAGGGATAACGACCTTATGTACGTTTGTTCTTTGCCTATTCTAATGCGCTGAATAAAGCGTTATATCAAAGCCGCTGGCAAATACTTTTAACACAATAAAGAATAGAAAATGGAACTACAGAATAGTACGGCACGTCGTCCAGAGCGTCGTCGTCATAAACGTGAGACAGAAGATAGGTTTCTTCCTATCCGCCAGTGGCTTAACATTATCTTTATGTTAGGTGCGCTTGTTGGTGTGATTATCTATTTCTTAACTGATAACACTACGACTGGTACAATTATTATTCTTGTTTCGATGGTCTTTAAGATGGTCGAAAGCGTACTCCGTTTTATTCGTTAAATGAAGAAACTTACTATCTTATTTTCCCTTTTTGTGTTAGTGGCTAATGCTGCTATGGCACAGACAGACGGCACCACTCCGTATGATGATGGTACATTCACGGCTGATGGTTATAGAAACAATCGTAACATAGGACGTTCGGATTCTATACAAAGTGAGCACAAGGAGATACCACGTGGCTTGAAGGTGTGGACGATTGATGAACGTTTCGGTGACCGCAAAGCTGCTGTTCCCGATACGTTGTCGTATATGTATATGAATTCTAACCTCACTTACGGAAAGCGAGGGGAGTATAACACCTTAGGAAACTTGGGTTCTCCACGTCAGAATCGTATCTTTATTGATCGTCCTGCCACGTCAGAATTCTTCTTCCTCGACCCGTATGATATGTTTATCGTACAGCCAAACAACTTCCAGTTTACCTCAACCCTTTCGCCAATCACGGTTCTCTCTTATAATACCGCTGGTAACAGAAACAACGGAGAAGACCGATTTAAGGCAATCTTTGCGGTGAATGCGGGTAAGGAGTGGGGCTTTGGCTTTAAGTTTGATTACCTTTATGGACGTGGATATTATAGCAGTCAGAGTGCTTCTCACTTCAACTATTCAATGTGGGGAAGCTATTTAGGTGAACGCTATCAGGCACATTTGCTCCTTTCTTTGAATCATCAGAAGGTCGCTGAGAATGGTGGTATTGCCAATGATGCCTATATCACGCATCCAGAATCGTTCCGCGATAGCTATAGCGAGGAAGAGATTCCAACCATATTGAAGCAGAATTGGAATAGAAATGATAATCAACATGTGTTCTTCAATCACCGTTATAGCCTCGGTTTCTTCCGTAAAGTGCCGATGACCGAAGAGGAGATTAAGGCAAAGCAGTTTGCACTTAAATCTCAGAAAGCACAAGAAGCACAGCAGGATAAAGAGAAGGCTCGTCGCCGTGCAAAGGCAAAGGGCGAGAAATTTGATGAGGAGGCTTACGATAAGGAGAAGCGTTCTGCAGGTCGACCAGATGATGCTGTCATCGCTGGTGATGTGTCACAAGTGAAGACAACAGCGGACAATACCAATGGCAATGAGCGTATGACGGTTAATTTGGAGGACTCTACTCAGATGGCAAACCTCAAGAAACAGGATGCTCTGGCTAAGGATTCTACTCAGAAGTGGATGAAGGAAGAGTATGTTCCTGTGACGAGTTTCATTCATACAGCGCGTTTCGATAATTACCGTCGTATCTATCAAGCGTACGATACTCCGACTGATTTCTATGCGCAGAACTATTTTAACTATGGTACTGTAGCCAATGATTCGATTTATGATACGACAAAGCATTGGTCATTGAAGAATACCTTTGCTGTCGCTTTGCTTGAGGGATTCAACAAATGGGCGAAGGCTGGGCTGAAAGCTTTCCTTTCCTATGAGTTGCGCCATTATGCTCTTCCTTCAATGATAACGCCAAGTGGGAGTACTGTTGCCTTCTATAATGGTGACAAGACATGGAATCAACATGATATTTCTGTTGGTGGTCAGCTGTTGAAAACACTCGGTAAGACGTTCCATTATGATGTTAGTGCTGAGGCTTGGTTGGCTGGAAGTAGGGCAGGGCAGGTCCATGTTGATGGTCATGCCGACCTTGGTTTCCCTCTCTTGGGTGACACTGTTCAACTCGCTGCAACAGCTTTCTTCCATCGTTCTGCCCCATCCTTCTATATGGGTCAGTACTTTGGTAAGCATTATATGTGGGATAATAACCTCAATCAAGAGATCCATTCTCGCATCTTGGGCGAGTTCTCTTTGAAGAAGACACGCACCAAGTTGCGTGTTGGTTATGATGTTCTTAAGAACTATACCTACTTTGGTATACAGAACGACCGCATCCAAAGCGGTGATAACTACCTTGTACAGCATAACAACTTGAATGTCCGTCAGTCCAGTAGTCCTATCAACTTGCTGACTTTACAGCTACAACAAGACTTCCGTTTGGGTATCTTCAACTGGCAAAATGTACTGACATTCCAGAAATCAAGTAAGTCAGATATACTCCCAGTACCGACATTTAACGCATATAGTAACCTGTTTATACGATTCAAGATAGCACGTGTGTTGGATGTTGACCTTGGTGTTGACGGTCGTTACTTCACAAGTTATTATGCGCCAGAGTACATACCTGGAATCGGTGCTTTTGGTATACAGGAGACCGATGCGAGCCGTACAAAGATTGGTAACTATCCACATTTGAATGCTTATGCTAACTTCCAGTTACAGCATACTCGCTTCTATGTGATGTTCACGCATGTAAACAGTGCTGATGGGGGTAAGTATTTCTATACGCCTCACTATCCATTGAACCAGCGTGTACTGCAGTTAGGTATCAGCTGGAACTTCTTTAACTAATCGTTTAGACATTCAAATACGTGATTTCAGAGAATGACAAGATAAAGACCAACAGTCTTTCTGCATGGGTACTTGCTGCGCGTCCAAAGACGCTCACAGGTGCAATGGTACCTGTAATGATAGGAACTGCTTGGGCTTGGAAGCTAAGTGGCGGGGAGAACTTTCGGGTTGTCCCTGCCATTCTTTGTTTTCTCTTTGCCTTTCTGATGCAAATAGACTCCAACTTTATCAATGACTACTTCGATTGTTTGAAAGGTAATGATGATCGTGCCACTCGTTTAGGTCCGAAGAGGGCTTGTTCTGAGGGCTGGATAACTCTCCCTGCCATGCGAATAGGACTTGTTATCACTTCTTTATTCGCCTCTCTTGTTGGTATTCCCCTCATCTTCTTTGGTGGTTGGGAAATGATACTTGTTGGTGTAGCCTGCGTTCTCTTTGCCTTTCTCTACACCACTTACTTCTCTTATCTTGGCTTAGGCGATGTCTTGGTACTGGTATTCTTTGGTATTGTACCCGTCGTTTTCACCACCTATGTTATCCTTCCTGACCATTCTCAAGCCCTGTGCTTTGAGGTTATTATGTCGGGTGTTATTTGCGGTTTGGTGATAGATACCCTGCTTGTTGTCAATAACTACCGTGATAGAGAGAATGATAAGCGTGACGGAAAGATAACCCTCATTGTGAGAATAGGCGAGGAAAAGGCAGAAATGCTGTACTTAGCATTAGGTCTTATGACCTATCTTCAGATGCTTCTCCTTCTCTTTTCAGGAGAGAGAGACAATCTCCTTCCCTTTATCTTCGTGTTCATTATCTTCATACCTTATGGTATCTTGCATTACAAGACAGCTATGCAAATGAAGCAAATAAAGAAAGGTAAGGAGCTAAATATCATCTTGGCGCAAACTGCTCGGAACATGCTAATCTATGGTTTAGCAACCACGATTGCATTAGTTGGTTTATAAGCCCGCTTTTAATTCCCTCACCTAATCCCTCATTTCATCAACACCCAACATTCATCACCCCTCACCCAATCCCTCACTTCATCATCACCCATCATCCAACACCCCTCACCCAATCCCTCACTTCATCAACACCCAACATTCATCACCCAACACCCAACCCCTATGTCCCAACCCAACCTCGAACTAATGAACTTTGTGGAGCGACAGATACTCCCACGTTATAATGACTTTGGAAAGAGCCATGGACTCGGACACGTGCAGCGTGTCATTAAGAGTTCACTTGCTTTGGCAGCCGTAACGGGTGCCGATGTGAATATGGTATATGTCATTGCCGCCTATCACGACCTTGGTATGGCAGGACCACGAGCCATTCATCATATCACCAGTGGTAAGATTCTCATTGCCGATGCACGACTCCGAAAATGGTTCTCAGCCGAGCAGTTGAAGATTATGAAGGAGGCTGTCGAAGACCATCGGGCAAGTAGTTCACGCGTACCACGTAGCATTTATGGTAAGATTGTTGCTGAGGCTGACCGTGACCTTGAGCCAGAAGTCGTCTTCTCACGTGCCATTCTCTATGGTATTGAGAACTATCCAGAGAAGAATGATGAACAGATGTGGCAGCGTTTCCGCGACCACATGAAAGAGAAGTATGGTCGTTCTGGTTATCTGAAACTATGGATTCCTGGCTCACCGAACGCAAAGAATCTTGAAACAATCCGTAAGACGATTGACAGTGAGGCGGAGCTAAGAAAGGTGTTTGACCGTATCTATCAGCAGATACGTGAACAAGAAGAAAAGAACTAACAAAAAACAACTGAAATGACGAAAGAAGAATTAATGCGGAGAGCTATTGAACTCTCTGACGACAGTGTACGAAATGGGGGCGGTCCATTTGGTGCTGTCATTGCCCGTAATGGTGAAATTATTGCCGAAGGAAGCAATGGTGTGACGATTTACAACGACCCTACAGCGCACGCAGAGGTCTCTACAATCCGCAAAGCGTGTCAGAAATTGAATACCTTTGACCTCAGTGGTTGTGAAATATATACCTCTTGCGAACCCTGTCCGATGTGCTTTGGCGCTATCTATTGGGCTCACCTCGATAAAATCTACTATGCCAACGACCGCAAAGATGCTGCCGACATTGGTTTTGATGACGATTTCATCTATCAGGAGATAGCCGTACAACCGCAATATCGCAAGAAGCCTTCAGAAATCCTTTTGCGCAATGAAGCGTTAGAAGTTTTTAAGCAATGGACAGCAAAGACGGATAAAACAGAATATTGATATCCTCTAACGATAAGTCAATGTAAGCACACTGCTGTTTACATTGACTCTTTTGTTTATAAGATTCTTACTACGAACAAAGTTTTTGATCATGAAAAAAGGAGTATTGAAAACGAGGAATAAAACACTTTTAATCACAGTATTCCTCTCAACGTTGATGATAGAATTCATCTTAGTATTCCTAAATGGCTGTTCTGATGGCGAAGGTCTTGCTTTCGACATAGATAGACAAGCCTTCGTTGTGAAGCAAGGTTGTGTCTGTGGTGGCGGCTTATACTTTAGCAGTGAAGATGCTACAGATAAGTTCTCTGTCATTTATAATAAGAATGTACACGCCTTTTGGTATGACAGTTACAATCCATCTGTCCTTGAAATCAACAACCTTCCCACTTGTTGTAATGTTGTTTTAAGTGGAGATACCTTGTTTCTTCGTCGCCTTCCCTTACGACCAAACACCTCCTATGAAGTTTACCGTATGTCAGGTTGCCGCAGTTTTCCTCCCCTTACTATCAAGACAGGCAGACAGGGTAGGGTAGTCATTGCAGGAAGATGATTATAATAAAATAATATTGATAGGTCAATAATTCTCACAAACCTTTGTCATTCGTATTTAATAGTATATGATTAAGCCTTGCTCATAGTCTTTTCTATTGATGTGTTGATGCTCCGCACATGTGGTGCGGGTGCTTAGCACGTGTCGTGTGGATACTTAGCACCAATGGTGCGGAGTACTAATTCCTTGCAATATATTCTCCGTATGACAATAACTTAAGCCTAATATAATGCTACAAAAGCACACCTGCGTTTCTAAAATATAATGGAGCGCAGAATCTTAAATGCTTAATAATTGTTAAGCATACCCCTTTTATTTGATGTAATTATATATCTTTACAACCCTAAACAATTACTAACCCAGCTGCAAGCAAGAATAAACCTAAACGCACAACAAGTAAAGGAATAGTTTGAACGTTGTTGTAGTCGATAAACAAAAGCAGGGTTACGCCTGAAAAGGCATACTACTATGTGTGTGACATGGCGCAGAGATGGCGATATGAACGCACATAATGGCGAATAGCCAACCTAAAATGAAGCTATAGATAACTGAAAACAATTTACCTAAATTTATACAAATGAACATTTATCTACATCGAACTATGAAAGCGATGGGCAGGCTTTTGCTCATCATGCTGTTGCTTGTCCCACTGTGTGTGGATGCGCAAACGTTAACAACAATCACAGGTTCTGTAAAAGACAGCCAAGGCGAACCGCTCGTCGGGGCAACTGTTATGCAGAAAGGGACGTCAAACGGAACGATTACCGACCTCGACGGACAGTTCTCTATACAGGTGCCAGCTAACGTTACGCTGGTTTTCCGTTACGTAGGTTTTGACGAGTCAGAGTTGAAGGCAGCTGCTAATATGGCTGTAACACTGAAAAGTAATGTCAAAGCCATTGACGAAGTGGTGGTTGTTGGTTATGGATTACAAAAGAAAGCCAACCTCACTGGCTCCGTTTCTCAAGTGAAGATGAGCGACGTATTGGGTGATAGACCTGTGGTGAACGCTGCTGCAGCACTGCAGGGAGCTATGCCTGGACTTACCATCGGCGGTGGTTCTGGTCCCGGTTATTCAAAGTCTATGAACGTACGTGGTACGCTTTCTATCAATGGTGGTGGTCCGTTAGTGTTGATTGACAACGTAGAAGGCGACCTGAGTACGCTGAACCCTGAAGATATCGAGAGTGTAACGGTATTGAAAGATGCTGCCAGCTCGGCTATTTATGGTGCGCGTGCAGCAGGCGGTGTGATATTGGTAACACTGAAACATCCGAAGAATGATGCTCGTTTCACAGCCAACTACAACTTTAGTTTAGGCTGGGAGCAGTCGCTCAACCATTTGGAGCAAGCTTCTTTGATGCAGTATTTGGATGCTTATCTTGAGGCTGGTTACTCTAATTCTTACTGGGCTGGTAATGGTGATGTAAGCAAGTGGCGCGACTATTTGCAGAAGTATCAGACTGATCCTTCGTCTGTTGCAACTGTAGGTGACGGTATCTTTAAGGACACTGATGGCCGTGTTTACTGGCTATCAGAGAAGAATTTGGCTAAGAACATCCTTACAACAGGTTCAATTACCAACCATAATCTGACCATCTCTGGCGGAACTGACAAGATACGTTATCGTGTTTCAGGAAGCTTGAGCCGTGAGAATGGACCATTGGTTACGGATAAAGATATGTTTAGACGTAAGACAATCAGCGGCTTTGTTTCAGCTGATTTGCAGAAATGGTTTACGCAAGAGGCAACCCTTACCTATACTAATTCAGTGCGACAGTCGCCTGAGAACGTTGGAAACATGAGTGGTTTCTATTCAACTCGTTTGATTAACTATTACCCAGAAGGACTCATTCCGGGTGATATTCTTGGTATTCAAGATGATTTACCATCGCAGACTCCTCTGAATATGTTGACCAATGCACCTTCTGCTTTTAGTGAGCAGTCTGTTCCACGCATCTCTTTGCGCTCTATCTTTAAGCTGTTGCCGGGTTGGACCGTTACTGGTGAGTACACCTATAACCGCACTGATGAGCACTATCAGTTCTATTCTAACAGATTTAGATTTGCTGATGTGCAGTTGGCTGCTAAGTATTCAACCGAGAAAGGGCAGGACTTCTATCGTATGTATGATGCTACAACAAAGTATAATGCGTTGAATATCTTTACGAATTACGACCATTCTTGGGGCGCACATTCATTCAAAGCAATGGCTGGTTTCAACCAAGAAAAGTCGTTCTATCGCTACTTCTATGGTAATGTACTTGCTCAGGCAGTTCCTACCGTACCATCATTTGCAGGTGGAACAGGTGAGAAGACCATTGATGATAAGTACTCTGAGTATTCTATTCGTAGTGGTTTTGCACGTCTGAACTATTCTTTCATGGACCGCTATTTACTTGAGTTAAACGGTCGTTATGACGGTTCTTCTAAGTTCCCTAAGAGTCATCGCTTTGGCTTCTTCCCATCAGTGAGTGTGGGATGGCGTTTAGGTCAGGAGTCGTTTATGAACTGGTCACGTAGTTGGTTGGACGACTTTAAGGTGCGTGCATCCTATGGTTCGGTTGGTAATCAGCGTATCAGTCCTTATCAGTTCTCACCAGTAATGAGCCTGCATAGCAATGGTACTTACATCTTGGATGCTGAAGGAAAGACCACTTACATCACTTCTCCGGGCTTGGTAAGCCGCAACTTCACTTGGGAGAAGGTTACTACGTTGAATATTGGCTTCGATCTCTATGCCTTTAAGAATCGTCTTACCGCTACATTCGACTGGTTTGACCGTCGTACAACAGGTATGTTAGCAGCTGGAATAGAGATTCCTAAGGTTGTAGGTACAGCCGCTCCGCTGCAGAACGTGGCTGACATGAAGAACAGAGGATGGGAACTTAACGTTACATGGCGCGATAAGATTGGTGACTTCGGCTATCATGTAGGCTTCAATATCTATGATAGTCAGGCAGAAATTACGAAGTTTAATAACGAGTCTCGCCTGCTTTCAGACTATTATGTAGGAAGAAAAATCGGTGAGATATGGGGTTATGAGACGGATGGATACTACACAATCAACGACTTCAATGCTGATGATGCAAAGCATAAGACTTGGACTTTGAAAGAAGGTGTAGTAAAAATCAATGGCTATAATCCACAACCAGGTGACGTGAAGTTCAAAGACTTGCGTCCTGATGGTGTAATCAATGCAGGCGATAATACCGTAGATAACCCTGGTGACCGTAAGATAATTGGTAATGACGCAGCACGTTATCAGTTCGGTATTAGCCTCGGTGCTTCTTATAAGGGATGGAGTTTAGAAGTACTTTTGCAAGGTGTTGGCAAGCGAGACTACTGGCTTGGCGGTCCAGCAATGTTCCCATTCGGTGGCGCAGGAGCAGGCGATGCTGTGTTCCAAGCACTCTATGCGAACCAAACCGACTATTGGAGAGCTAAGAGTTACGACCCATCAAGCAGCGATTATATGGTTCCTGTAAATCCAGATAGTAAGCTGTTCCGTATTTATGATCAAGGTAACAATGTGGGTTCTAACACTCGTGTAAGCGACAAGTATCTGCAGAATGCAGCCTATATGCGTATAAAGAATATCACACTTGCCTATACCCTGCCTAAAGAATGGGTAAGAAGAGCTTTCATACAAGATGCTAAGTTCTATCTAAGTATAGAGAATCTCGCTACGTTCAGTAGTCTTCCAAAGGGCTATGACCCAGAAGGTACGGCACCATCATCAACCGCTAACGCTCTAAGCAATGGCATTTCATGGGGCTATCCATATTACCGCACTATCTCTTTAGGTGCAAGTATCACATTCTAATCATAATAAGTACTTATGAAAAAGATATTAACAGCCATCTGTGTTGCAGCAACAACGCTAACGGCATGCAATGATAATTTTCTTGAGAAATACCCTTTGACCGACCTCACCGAGGAGAATGCGTTTAAGGAATACGATAACTTCAAAGCGTTTATGAACCCTTGTTACGAGATGTTTACGAACACCACGATTCATACCAGTATCAACAACAGCTATATGAATGCGCAATTCTATGGCGATTGGTATGGTGGATTGGTGACCCATCGTGATAATGCTCGCAACCCATATGCCTATCAAACCATTACAGCAACAGCTGATGGTGGAGGTTGGGACTTCTCTTATATCCGTCGAGTGAACATTATGTTGAGCCATCTCAATGACGGTGCGCTCACAGAGGCACAAGCTGCTCATTGGCGTTCGGTGGCTTATTTCTTCTCAGCCTACTGGTATATGGAACTCATCGACCGCTTTGGTGATGTGCCTTGGGTGAACAAAGTGCTTGACGAGAGTTCGCCGGAAAGCTACGGACCACGTACCCCACGTGCAGAAGTGGCAGATAGTATCGTGGCAAGATTAGAGTATGCTGCGGCAAACATCGGCAACTTTAACGATGGCGATAACACGGTGAATGCAAATGTTGTTAAGGCAGCTTTGTCTCGTTTCTTGCTCCGCGAAGGTACATGGGCGAAGTATCATGGACTCAACGAGCCTTATGAAACCTATCTACGGAAGTGTCTAACGGTTTCGCAGGAACTGATGGATGCTTATCCAACCCTCTATAAGGGCGAGGACAAGCAAAACCAACCTGCTACTGGATATGGTGAGATGTGGACCACAGAGAGCCTAAAGGGTAAGCCGGGTATCATCTTCTATAAGGAGTTTGTTAACAATGTTTTGATGAATCGTTATAACGACTTTGAGCACATTGCTGCCAACTCTGCCGATGTTCCTCAGTACACGGTGGATATGTTCTTGATGAAGAATGGTTTGCCTATTGGTAATACAGCATCAGGCTATCAAGGTGGTAAGGGCAAGGATATGTGGGGCACTTTCGCTGACCGTGACCCTCGTCTTTACCAGAATATCCAACCTCCTTACGTTGTTGCTCCTCATAAAGGGGCGGTTGATAACGTAAACACCTTTAAGAGTTGGAAGTTCCTAAAGGCTGGAGATAACAACCAAGGGCATGTCGTTACAGCTGATGAGGCTGCCAAGTATCGTTACTACATCGACTATATGGGTGCTAACGAGAAGTGCTTGCGTGGTGGTTCTTATGGCGGTGAGGGTATGAAGAGATGTCCCGGACAGAACTGGGGTGCTGCGCTTACACCAGTGAGCCCTAACCTCACGACCGACTCTCGTGTGCCATATATGCGTTGTCGGACGGGTTACTACTTCTGGAAGAACTATGATATGTGGGAGTTCTCAACCGGTTCATCGGCTTTCTGTACAGCTGACAAACCAATCTTTAAGATTGAAGAAGTGCTGTTGAACTATGCTGAGGCTGCATGGGAATTGCAGCAGTTCGACCAAGCTGTGGCTGATAAGACTATCAACAAGCTGCGCGATCGTGCTGGAGTTGCACACATGACAGTGGCTGACATCAACGACAGTTTCGACCCTAATCGTGACAAGGGCAATGCTCCTTGGTGGACAGGTAAGGGCGGAAAGTTTGGTAACTACAACGTAAACCCAGTCTTGTGGGAGATTCGCCGTGAGCGTCAGATTGAGTTGTTCGGTGAGGGCTTTGCCTTCTATGACATCCGTCGTTGGGCAAAGGCTGCCTATTATGTCAACCGTCAGCCTTGTGGCTTGTGGACAACAGCTACTGATAATATCTATGCACCAAAGGCTAATGCCTACTCAGGTCAGTTTGTAGACTACGAAGAAATCATGAGAAGTGGTAGGGCTTCTGCTGAGAACAACAGTGCTGGAAGTGGCTGGATCTATACCTACGAGAGTCCACTTGCACATGGTGGATGGTTAGATACTTACTACTTAAGCATGGTTCCTACCAGTCAGCGTGCGCTCAACAAGCAGCTAACGCAAAACCCAGGCTATAAAGAACTCTTCGGTTTGAGCGACTAATCCGCTCATACCTCCTCATATTAAACAGTCCCACACTAACTTTTCCACTCTCATTTTTTGAGCGAGTAAAAGATTATGAGGTGTTGGGAAGCCGAGGAATGATACGAAAAGAGGGATGCACAAGTTGATGTGTATCCCTCTTTAATATCCTCTGTTTTGTAAATAAACTTCAAAGACTGAAAATCAAAAGACGCTCTTTTGGTTTTCAATTAACGCCCAATTGGTTTCTAAAAGATGCCCTTTCGCAATGCAACTAACGCCCTTTTGAAGTCTTACTAAGCATCTTTTAAAATGCTGTTTTGCAACTCCTTGATAGCAAACGACTTACAAAGGCGATTTTAGAGCTTGTTTTTTACCCTTTTTAAGCGTAAATATATAGAAGCGATGTAAAGAAAATTCAATCCTTCCGCAGCGTAATAAAACATCGTTATTAGCTGCAGAAAGTGGAATCCTTAGTCTTTCTTCGTGCTAAAAGAACGCACTATACATTTCTATAAGGGTTGAGAGCTGTTGTGACTTTGCATCAATAAGTTCCATTTTACAGTCTAACTGTCCGCGTTCACTATCTATCACCTCTAAATAAGTAGCTCTGTTATTGAGGTATAGTTTTTGAGCTACAGAAACGGCTCTTACCAAAGCATCGTTCTGTTTCTGCTTAAATTGTTGGAGCAACTTAATGTTAGAAATCTTAGATTGCAGCGTACTTGTTTCTATAAAAGCTGTAAGCAATGTTTTGTCGTAATTATAAAGAGCCTCTATCTGTAACGCATCAGCCTGAGCGAAATTGGCTTGAATAGCCTTCTTATTGATGAGAGGAGCGGTAAGTCCACCTAAGGCATTAAATGCCAAAGACTCTGGTAGTTTGAATAAGTACTTAGGGTTAAAAGCATTTAATCCAATAGCCGCAGAGATATTAAACGAGGGGAGAAACTCTTTACGTGCAGTCTCCACATCCCATTTAGCAGCCTTTAGCTGGTGCTCAGCTTGAATAACATCTGGACGTTGTAATAGGAGTTGAGTAGATAAGGAATGTGCAGTTGTAGGCATTGGCAGCTGTAAGAAGTCAACCTTTGTGCGTTGTATGGTTTGAGGAAATCTACCTAACAGAAGGTTTAGATTATTCTCCGTCTCAACGATAGACTGACGTAGAAGGTACTCATCAGCCTGTGCTTTAGCCAATTCAGCCTCGAACTTCTCAACAGCTAACTGTGTATCAGCATCAGCTTCTTTCTGAATACGAGCGATTCTCACTGCATCCTTCTGTAGCGAGATGTATTGTTGCATAACCGATAACTTGTAATCAAGAGCCAACAATAGGTAATAGTTCTCTGCTACATCTGCCACTAACTGACTTTTGATAGCACGTTGTCCAGCTTCAGAAGCCAAATATCGTTCTACAGCAGCTTTTTTACCACTATTTAATTTATTCCATAAATCTATGGTCCAGTCTACTTGTAGTGATGGAGAGAGGTCTGGAATAACGGTTGGAATCTTATGCCCAGGAGTCATCTCCGTACCAACATTACCAGCTCCCTCAGCTGTGTAGCGGCCAACTTTAGAAACTCCCGCACCAATATTTGCTGTAACAGAAGGTAGGAGAGCAGCTTGTTTAGCAGTAATTGCACTTCTTGCTATCGCCAGTTCCTGCAATGTAATCTTAAGATCTTGATTGTTTTGTAAGGCAGTTTCAATCAGTCTCTGAAGCATTGGGTCTTGGAAGAACTCTCGCCATGCAGGAGATATGGTTACGCTACTATCCTTGGATAAGGCTGGTAAAGAGTCCTTAAGCGTATCTTTGGGCATTGTAGCCTGCGGTGTTTTGCAGGCAACGATGCTCATAAGGATTACAAGAATAGTAATGACATGATATAGTTTACTCTTTGTCGTCATGAGTACTTTCTTTTAATTGTTTGTTCTTATAACGTTTATCTTTCTCTTCACTCAGTGGCTTCTCCTTCTGATAATGTACCAGTTTGTCAGTCATTCCAGCAAAGATATAGTAAAGGCCAGGGATGAGTAACAAGCCGCCTAAGGTACCAATGACCATTCCTCCGACAGCAGCAGTACCAATGGTACGGTTACCAATGGCACCAGCACCAGAGGCAAATACCAATGGAATCAAACCTGCTATAAAGGCAATACTTGTCATAAGGATAGGGCGGAAGCGTGCAATAGCGGCAGAGATGGCTGCTTGAGAAATCCGTTCGCCCGCATTCTTACGCTGAACGGCATACTCAACCATCAGTACGGCATTCTTTCCTAACAGACCGATGAGCATCACTAAGGCTATCTGCGCATAGATATTGTTCTCTAATCCACAAGCTTTTAAGAAGAGGAACGCTCCAAATATACCCACTGGTAGGAATATAATCACAGGTAATGGCAGTAGGAAATTCTCATATTGTGCTGCCAAAATAAGGTAGACAAATACGAGACAAACTACGAAGATGACGATAGCCGTATTACCTTGTTCTGCTTCATCTTTAGAGATACCAGCCCAATCATAGTCATATCCTTTAGGGAGAGAGCGCTGTGCTACCTCTTGAATAGCCTGCAATGCCTGTCCACTTGAGTATCCAGGTGCTTGTGCTCCTGTCACTTCTGAGGAGTTGTAAAGGTTATGACGAGTAATCTCACTCATACCATAAGTCTTTGAAAGCGACATGAAGTCGGAATATGGAACCATCTGTCCATCTTCATTTTTACTATAAAGACTTAATAGATGATTAGGGAAATCACGATACTGTGGAGCAGCTTGTACAATTACTTTATAAGGTTTTCCGAACAGAATAAATCCTGTTTGGTAATCCGAACCTACTAAGATTGACAAGTTGTTCAGTGCCTTTCCGGGCTTAACTCCCTTTTGTAAAGCTTTCTCGTCATCAACATGAAGCATGTACTGAGGGAAGCTCGCAGAGTAGAAAGTGAACGCGTTACCAATCTCGGGACGCTTGTTTAGATCTTTAACGAACGCCTTGCTCACCCGCTCCATCTCATGATAATCGTTTTTACCAGTCTTATCTAAGAGACGTAGTTCGAATCCACTGGCAGCCCCATAGCCTGGAATTGATGGTGGTTCAAAGAAGTCTATGTTTGCTTGTGTGATATTCTCACATTTCTGTTCCAAGTCACTAATAATCTCCTTTGCGGTACGTTTGCGATGTTTCCAGTCTTTGAGGTTAATCAAACAACTACCAGAATTGGCACTTGTTCCCTCAGAAAGAATCTCAAAACCAGCTAAAGAAGACACGCTTTCGACGTCCTCTTCTTTCTCTGCTATCTTAAGAAGCTGTTGTGCAACAGCGTTAGTTCGTTCGATAGTAGCCCCTGGAGGAGTCTCTATTACGGCATAAATCATACCCTGATCTTCTTGTGGAATGAAGCCCGAAGGGAGTCCCATATTGATCCAATATGCTAATCCACAGAACACCAATATCAATATTATTGTTAAAGACTTCTTCTTTACTGTATGTTGTATGAGGCGTTCGTACTTACGGCTACCACTATCGAATTTAGCATTAAAGCGTTGCAGGATGCGTCCAATAAACCCTAATTTAACATGGTTCTCCTGCTCCTTTGTCAAGATAAGAGCACACAATGCAGGGGTCAAAGTTAGGGCAACAAAGCCAGAGAAGAGGATACTTGACGCCATCGTGATTGAGAACTGACGATAGAACATACCCTCTGGACCACCCATAAAGGCTACAGGAATGAATACAGAAGCCATAACTAAAGAGATTGCAATAATCGCTCCACTGATCTCTTTCATGGCTTTTTCCGTAGCCTCAACAGGTGAAAGTTTGTTGCGAGAGATCTCAACATTCACCGCTTCAATCACCACAATAGCATCATCCACCACAATACCAATAGCCATGACTAAGGCAAAGAGGGATATCATATTGAGCGTTATGTTGAACAACATCATTGCAATAAAGCTGCCCAAAAGTGATATTGGTACAGCCATAATCGGTATGATAGAGGCACGCCAATCCCCTAAGAAGATGAACACAACTATTGCTACTAAGATAAAAGCCTCAAACAAGGTGTGTATTACTTTCTCAATACTTGCATCTAAGAAGCGGCTAACGTCATAGCTTATCTCATAGTGCATCCCCTTAGGCATATCTTTTTGCAGACGAGCCATAGCGTCCTTCACCTTGGTGATAACGTTACGAGCATTACTACCATAAGCTTGTTTCAAGGTCACAGCAGCTGAAGGGCGTCCATTGAAGGTTGAGTAGATATCGTATACTTCGCTACCTAAGTGTACATCAGCAATGTCTTTCAAGCGTACGATATTACCATCTTTATTGCTCTTGATGATGATATTCTTATATTCATCCTCTGTTGTGTAACGTCCTGGATACTTTAAGACATACTCTTTGACCTGTGGACGTTGTCCTCCACTCTCTCCCAACTTTCCCGGAGAGACCTCTATATTCTGATCTTCAAGTGCATCACTGACGTCATCTGTTGATAATCCGTAGGCTATCATCTTGTCTGGATGGAGCCATACACGCATTGCATAATTACGTGTACCAAGGATATCAAGGTCGCCAACACCATCGACACGCAACAACTCTGGTGATATATTGATATCGAAATAGTTGTAGAGGAAGCCCTGATCAACCTTTGGGTCATCACTGTAAAGATTGATATACATAAGTATGTTTGGCTCTTCACGTGATATCTTTACACCTTCTCGGATAACCTCCGCAGGCAACTTATTGGTAGCCGATGACACACGGTTCTGAACATTTACAGCATCGACATTTGGATCGGTTCCCAACTTGAAGACGACATTTAGCTCTGCTTCACCATCGTTTCCCGCATTACTTTCGATATATTTCATGCCAGGAATACCATTCAAAGCCTGCTCCAAAGGGATGATAACTGATTTTACCAACAACTCATTATTTGCTCCTGGGTAATTAGCTATCACGTTTACCTTAGGAGGAGAGATGGATGGAAACTGCGTTATAGGTAGATTTGAAAGCGACAGAATTCCAATAAAGGCAATGACCAATGATACTACAATAGAGAGCACTGGTCTACGAATAAAGATCTTAAACATACCTAATTAGCGTTTAACTTATCCAACTTCATTGATGCTTGTGGAGAAACCATAGACACACGTACCTTATCTCCATCGTTTACTTTCTGTATACCGTCAAGAAGATAACGGTCAGTAGGCTGTAACCCTGAGGAAACAACGTATGCTCCTGTAAACTCAGCATCAACCTT
This sequence comes from Prevotella sp. ICM33, assembly GCF_000517825.1. Taxonomy (NCBI): domain Bacteria; kingdom Pseudomonadati; phylum Bacteroidota; class Bacteroidia; order Bacteroidales; family Prevotellaceae; genus Prevotella; species Prevotella sp. ICM33. The sequence goes on along the minus strand of NZ_JACD01000031.1, from coordinate 23,550 downwards.
GATAGCACGTTGGCGGGCAATATTATTCTTGTCAACCACAAATACATACTTCTTATCCTGAAGTTCATAGACAGCTTCTTGTGGTATCAATATTGCATTTTTCTTTTGTATAAAGAGTTTTATCGTACCCGTCTGGCCATTGCGTAAAAGATTGTTGGCATTGCTAAAGACGGCACGAACAGCAATCGTACCTGTTGAACTATCAAACTGTCCACCAATATCTAATATCTTTCCGCTTGCAGGAAAGACATCACCATTTGCCAAAACAAGCTGTAGTGGAGTTTGTGAAAAGCGTTCTGGATGGAGGCGGAAATCTAAATAATCTGTTTCTGAAATATTGAAATAGGCAAACACCTTACTATTATCTGATAAGCTGGTAAGTAAATCACTCGGCTCTATCAGACTTCCTGCTTTATTAGGAATACGCCCTAAGATGCCTGAGAAAGGCGCACGGATAAGAGACAGACGCTTATGTAATACAGCCAATTGATAGTCGGCTTCTGCTCCTTTTAACTTAGCCGTAGCCATGCGCTTCGCATTATTTGAGAGCACTTTGTTATCCGTTAGCGTTGTTACATTCTGCAAGTCGATACTTGCCTGTTCTGCTGCAGCCTTTGCCTTGGCAATCTCTTCGTTAGCACCAACAATTGCAATACGGAATAGAGGTTGACCTGCTTTCACAAACTGACCTTCACTAACATACACTTCTTGCAAAATACCGGTTTGCTGAGAGTGAACTTCAATGTTACGTTGTGAGGCAATGTTTGCTACATAAGACTGTGGTAGGGAGATGCTTTCTACCAGTGGTGTCGTTGCAGTGTAAACTGGTTTTACTTGTGTTTCTTTCTTTGAATGACATGCACATAGAAGAAACATGATTGCAAGACAAGACAATTGAATTAAATTCTTCATAAATTGGTCTTTTTGTTTTCGTAAAAACAAGTGAAAAGTTAACGCGTTAATCCAACGCATCTTGACTACTCGTTGTAGCCATATCTACTCATTCTGTTTTTTCTTTCCTATCTTATAATAATAGAAAACAGAACTGTCGTTACATCTTTATGGAAACTTATTAAGAAAAGTGTTTCCTGAAATACCCTTCAGAATCATTGCTTTGCGATATAGAAATGTATCCTTTATGTTACCTGTTGAATATGCTCGCAAAGGTACGTCGTTTTTGTTTAGTATGCAAGTAATTCTGTGGTTATTTTTCTGCAGGTACTGAATAGTTTTCTCTGAAGTTATTTTTGTGGTTCTTCTGAAATATGGTTGATAAACAAAAAGGCTTATGTAATAGGCACACGGAGTCACGGAGGGGACGGAGGTCAACACAATGTTACGGAGGTGCCGACGGCACAAAGAGCGACGGAGGTATAGCGTACAGATTCTTGATAACTTTTGGGATAAATGCTTTGGGCATAAAGTTACTAAAAATGTGTGTAAGCAAGCTCCGTCGCTCTATGGCACCGACGGTGCCTCCGTGACTTCCATTGCTTTGTTTTAATAATCCTCCGTCCTCTCCTTTTCTCTGTGTAATATTAGGTCAAAGTTCTAAACTTAAGTGGCAAAACTTATCACTCCAAATTACCGAAAACCCATTTTTGTTATAGAATATGTGTTCAACTCAATTGCTTTATGAGGCTATCACGTGTAGTTGGCTTGTTTACTTCTTTCTCATTCTATTTGGATTAAGCTGTTTTTAGAGTCGTATAGTAGGTCTAACAAATAGCAAGTCACAAGGAAAAATGGAATGAATAAGAGGTAAAAAATGATTACATGAATTAGAGTGTTTGACCTAAAAGGATGGCGAAAAATAGGAATAAAAAGCGAGTTTGTAATCAGCAGAGTATCAGTGGGTTATAAAAGTGGTTTTCAAAAGGTGCTTAATTGGACTTCAAAAGGGCGTTAGTAAGGGTCTTAAAGGGCACCTTTAGCAAGCCAAAAGGGCGTCTTTAAGAAGCCAAAAGAGCATGTATTGGTTTCGGAGTGTGTGAAAATAGTTTACAAAAGAGGATAGGGGAGTCGTGGTTCCTCTTGTTTTTAATGGAATTGTATGACGTTCACATGTCTCTTATTTTCTTGTTGTCATCTTGTTTGGGCTTGAAATTTGGTATTGTTATTGCGCTTTTATTGTAACGACAAGTAAGTCTGTTCGAAACTAAAATAAATCTGTTTATGCACTAATAGACGATAGTGTATAAACGGAAGAACCTTTGATTTTCTTTGGAACATCTTTTATTCTTCTCTCTTTTTTAGGTATATTTGCACTGAAATTAAATCATAATGGCAATGGAAATGATGTCGGCGGTGCGTCCGTTAGAAACTTTTGTGCCACCTCGTGCTGCTGGTCAGCGTGATGTCTTATCGTTGGCGCTTCCGCCAATGCCGCAGTTGCGTGTGGCTTTTGTAGGTGTAGGAGCGCGTGGACGAATGGCAGTGACACGCTGGTGTCATATTCCTAAGGTTGAGATAGCTGCGGTTTGCGATGTGTCAAAGGAAGTGGCAGAGGAGGTTGCACGGCACGTTGAGCAGTTGGGTAAGCCTCGTCCAAAGGTTTATTGGGGTGAGACGGCTTACAAAGAATTATGCCAACAGCAAGGAGTTAACCTTGTGTATGTTTGTACGGATTGGATGTCGCATGTGCCAATCGCTATTCATGCGATGGAGCAGGGAAGGAACGTGGCAGTAGAAGTACCTGCAGCCCTCACCTTAAAAGATATTTGGACGTTGATAGACACCGCTGAACAGACCCGACAGCACTGTATGATGCTTGAGAATGCAGTCTACGACCGATTCGAAATGGCGGTGTGTCAGATGGTACATGAAGGCTTGCTTGGCGAACTTGTACACGTGGAAGGTGGTTATGCTCATCCTATTGGCGACCGTTGGACACCTTGGCGTATGGAATATAGCCGTCTGAATGTTGGCGATGTCTATCCAACACACAGCATCGGACCCGTCTGTCGATTGCTTGATATTCATCGTACTGACCGTATGCACTACCTCACAGCCATGCAAACCAATGCTTTTCTGGGTACAGAGATGTATCAAGCGGTAATGGGAAAGGCGTGTGATAGCTTTGCTAATGGCGACCAGACCTCTACGATGATACGTACTGTGAAAGGGAAAACGATGCTCATTCAACACAATGTTATGACGCCACGCCCATATAGTCGTATGTTTCAAGCGGTCGGAACAGCGGGTTATGCAGCTAAATATCCTGTCCCAGAGGTGCAGTTAAGCCCAGAGATGGCAGCCAAAGTGGGTATTGAAGTGGAGGATGATAAGCTACCTTTGAACGCTTCTCAGATAGAGACACTGCTCAATCATTATGCGCCTTCTTTCCCCTCAGCGACAATTGCCTTAGCCAAAGAGCTCGACGCACGTGGCGGAATGTCTTATTTTATGGACTTACGGCTTGCTCAATGCCTACAACAAGGTTTGCCTTTAGATATGGATGTGTATGATTTAGCGGAGTGGTGTTGCATTGCTGAGCTATCCAAACGCTCTATTGAACAAGGTTCAATGCCAGTGATGATTCCCGACTTCGTAAATCGTAAGGCTTCTGTTGATACGGAAGGTATTTAGTGGCAATGGCTATTCTCGTCAGGTAGAATGGTAAATGTGTATTCCTCTCTTGGTGTTGAGGCTTCAAGCTTACCATTCTACCTTTATTGTTTAGCCTTATCAATAATCAAATCTCATACCTATAAGTTTGGAATATTTGCAAGAGTAGATTTCTTCTCACTATTTATAGGTATTTATATGCATATTTTAAATATAAGTATCTCTAAATACTTGATATTACGTTTTTTTTGTCTATCTTTGTCCTCGGTAATTAGTAATGCTCAATCAGTATAACAATTAACAAGCATATTAATTAAAACGTTTCACATAATAACAAATAAACAGTCATGAAAAAAGCATGGAGAGGATTTACTGGAACCAAGTGGCTTGATGAAGTCAATATGCGTCAGTTTATCCAAGATAATTATGATAGTTATGATGGTGATGCTTCCTTCCTTGAGAAGCCAACAGAAGCAACAGACAAACTTTGGGGTATGCTCAAAGAACTACAGAAGCAGGAGCGTGCTAAGGGTGGTGTCTTAGATATGGAGACCGAGGTGGTATCCAGTATGACTGCATATGGTCCTGGCTATATCGGTGAAGGAACAAAGGAAATGGAGAAGGTTGTTGGTCTGCAGACAGACAAACCTTTGAAGCGTGCCTTTATGCCTTATGGTGGTATCAAGATGGCTGAGCAGGCATGTACAACCTATGGTTATGAGCCATCTGAGAAACTTCATGAGATTTTCACGAAGTATTGTAAGACACATAACGAGGGTGTCTTCGATGCTTATACAGACGAGATGAAACTCGTTAGACACAACCATATCCTCACAGGTCTTCCTGATACCTATGGTCGTGGTCGTATCGTGGGTGACTATCGTCGTGTTGCACTCTATGGTGTAGACTTCCTTATCAACGAAAAAGCAAAGGATCTCCGCAACTGTGGTGACGGTACTATGACCGAAGAGGTTATCCGTTTGCGTGAGGAAATCTCTATGCAGATTAAGGCTTTGAAGGAGATGAAGGAGATGGCAGCCATCTATGGCTATGATATCTCTGAACCAGCTAACAACGCACGTGAGGCTGTACAGTGGCTTTACTTTGGTTATTTGTCAGCCATTAAGACACAGAACGGTGCTGCGATGTCAGTTGGTCGTATCTCAACTTTCCTCGATATCTACATTCAGCGTGACTTCAAGGAAGGCACACTTACGGAGGCTGAGGCGCAGGAACTCATCGACCACTTGGTAATGAAGTTCCGTATGGTTAAGTTTGCACGTATCCCTTCATACAACCAACTCTTCTCTGGTGACCCTGTTTGGGCTACCCTCGAAGTTGCGGGATTGGGTATGGATGGCCGTTCAATGGTAACTAAGACTGACTTCCGTTTCCTCCATACACTTGAGAACATGGGTCCTTCACCAGAACCTAACCTCACTGTGCTCTATAGCTCACGTCTTCCAAAGCACTTCAAGGACTATGCTGCGAAGATTTCTATCTCTACAAGCTCTATCCAATATGAGAATGATGACGTGATGCGACCAATCTGGGGCGATGACTATTCAATCTGCTGCTGCGTATCTGCAACACAGACGGGTAAGGAGATGCAGTTCTTTGGTGCACGTGCAAACCTCGCTAAATGTCTTACCTACGCAATCAGCGGTGGTGTTGACAGCAAGACACGTGAGCAGTGTGGACCTGCTTATCGTCCAATAGAGGGTGATGTCGTAACATATGATGAGTTTATGCCTCGCTTCATGGATATGATGGAGTGGTTGGCTGGTGTCTATGTAAACACATTGAACCTCATCCATTACATGCACGATAAGTACTTCTATGAGGCTGCAGAGCTTGCACTCATTGACACTGACGTACGTCGTACTTTCGCAACGGGTATCGCTGGCTTCAGCCATGTGGTTGACTCTATCTCTGCTATCAAGTATGCAAAGGTTAATATCATACGTGATGAGACTGGGTTCCCTATCGAGTTCAAGACTGAAGGCGACTTCCCACGTTATGGTAACGACGATGATCGTGCTGATGACATCGCTGTATGGTTGTTGAAGACCTTTATGAATATGATTCGCAAGCACCATACTTATCGCAATTCAGAGCCTACAACAAGTATTCTTACCATCACTTCAAACGTGGTATATGGTAAGTTTACAGGTAATATGCCTGATGGTCGTCCAGCTGGTGCACCGCTTGCTCCTGGTGCAAACCCATCTTACGGAGCAGAACAGAATGGTTTGTTGGCATCGTTGAACTCAACAGCTAAGCTTCCATACGAGTATGCGCTTGATGGTATCTCTAACACACAGACAATTAGCCCAGATGCTCTTGGTCACAATGATGAGGAGCGTATCAGTACACTCGTGGGTGTAATGGATGGTTACTTCGACCGTGGTGCACACCACTTGAATGTGAATGTCTTTGGTGTAGATAAACTGATTGACTGTATGGAACATCCAGAGAAGGAAGAGTATGCAAACTTCACAATCCGTGTGAGCGGTTACGCTGTGAAGTTCATCGACCTTACACGCGAACAGCAGATGGATGTTATTGCACGTCGTGCGCATGGTTCAATGTAAAGTGAATAATCAACATAACAATTTATCGGATTCGCCGACTTCCGAAATGATGCTACGGGTACACTCTGTAGAGTCGTTCGGGTCGGTTGATGGACCTGGTATTCGTTTCGTTATCTTCCTTAAGGGTTGTGCTATGCGATGCCAGTACTGTCATAATCCAGACACATGGGACAGGGCGGGGGGAAACCTCCGCTCTGTTGATGATGTCTTGTCCCAAGCCCAACGTTATCGGAGTTATTGGGGAACGAAAGGCGGTATCACCGTGAGTGGGGGTGAAGCTCTGTTGCAGATACAACCTCTTACGGAACTGTTCCGTAAAGCTAAGGCTTTAGGAATCAATACCTGCCTTGATACTTCAGCCCAACCTTTCAATCGGGAGTCTAATAGCTTCTCTGCTTTTGAGGAGTTAATGAAATATACCGATTTAGTATTGTTGGACATAAAGCATATTGATAGTGATGCCCATAAGCAATTGACTGGTTGGAAAAACGAGAATATCCTCGACTGTGCTCGCTATCTCTCTGACATCGGGAAACCTGTATGGATAAGACATGTCTTGATTCCTGGTATTAATGATGATGACGAATCTCTCTATAAACTTCGTGCTTTCATAGATACTTTAAGCAATGTTGAGCGTGTGGAGATTTTGCCTTATCATTCGTTAGGTGTCTATAAATGGGAGCAGTTAGGTATTCCTTACGCACTCAAAGATGTAGAATCGCCTACGGAGGAAAGTGTTCTTCATGCGCGAAAGATATTAACAGAGGGGAGATAATTGGGACTGTTATAAAGTCTTTTAGAACCGTTCGATGTAAATATTTTTCCTCTATTGCTTTTTAATTAAGGCTTAATTGCATTCGAATTAAGCCTTAATTAGCTTCCAATAGGTGCCCTTTTGAGGTCTTACTAACGCCCTTTTGGAGTCCAATTAAGCACCTTTTAAAATTCATTTTTGTAACTTATTGATTTCTTGATGGTTATAAACTTGAGTTGTGTGCTTGTTTTTTTAGCTTTGTTCCGAGGTTTTTACTTGATGTTGTGTAATAATTTTTCAGAGTCTGAACAATTCGTTTTAACGTTATGAGAATCATTATGTTCGGGGTAAGGATAAGGAAGGTGAGCAAGATAATCTTGCTATGAGTTTGTAGAATGATAGAGGTTAATTATATAAGCAAGATGCTAACTCGCATGAAGAATGTTATGTGCTAAAGGCTTTTTAACCTTATTTTTTACGTAATAAATTACGACAATAGAAATGTTAAAGGCTATTATGGGAAAGGGATTGATACGTATTATCCGTGTAATAATAATCTTAATTTCGTGGTTATGTACATCCGAAAAATCAACAATAAAGGTTAATAGTGTTTTTAAATAATAAAAAATATTCTCCCGAAAATTTGGTTGTTTAAAAAAAAACGTGTATCTTTGCATCAAGTTTTTTTAGTGGTTAATTTAGTTTTAGTATTTAAACCTTGGGTGATGTGAATCAGTCAAGGTCTTTTTTTTTGTATATATTGGAAGTCTTATACAAAGATTCCTGTATAGGTAAGATTAACTCATAACAGATAATTCACAGTTTCAACTAATCATTTTTATATTAATTATGTACGATATGAAATATGTTAATGACCGCATACGCAGACAAGATCGTCTGATGGATGAGGAAAGAGCGATAGAACTTCTGCGAGATGGAGAATACGGAGTTTTGAGTATGGTCTCAGAAGATATGGGATATGGTATTCCTGTAAACTTTGTTTGGGACGGCAAGAATAGTATCTATATCCATTGTGCACCTGAAGGACGTAAGTTGGTGGCTATTGAGCAGAATCCTAAAGTTTCGCTCTGTGTCATTGGTAAAGTAAACTTGTTGCCACGCAATTTCACCACTGAGTACGAGAGTGCTATCTTCTTTGGTGAGGCGCATATTCATCTTTCTGAGGAGGAGAAGATGCATGCACTGCATTTATTGATAGATAAGTTATCACCTGACTTCAAAGAGCTTGGCGATAAATACGCTCACATGAGTTTTCATCGCGTTGAAATTATCCGTGTTGATTTCTCTGAATTCAGTGGTAAACGAAAGAAGGTACATTCATCAGGTACGCCAACCGGAGATTAAAGGAATACTCGTAGAATGATATTCACCACACATTAAATGTTTCACATAGCAAAGGTCGGCATCTCTCAGGACCTAAGTATTAGTTTTTAGCGAATGGATATAGCTATCATTGGCGGAGGAGCAGCAGGGTTCATGGCTGCTATCGTGGCTCGCAGGACAAACCCTGCAAGTAAGGTGACAATCTTTGAACGTGCACAGAAGGTGTTGGCTAAGGTTGAAATAACCGGAGGTGGACGTTGTAATGTTACAAATAGCTTTGCAGCCATTACGGACATGAAGCAGGCTTACCCACGTGGGCATAAACTCATGAAACGATTAATGAAGACGTTTAGCCATGAAGATACTTATAGATGGTTTGAGCAACATGGTGTGCCATTGGTAACGCAAGAAGATGAATGTGTCTTCCCAAAGGCGCAAGATTCTCATGCTATTATTAATTGTTTAGTGCGTCAGGCTAATGAATTGGGGGTTACGATATGTTGTCGACATCGTTTGGTGAACATCCATAGGATGGAAGATGGAAGATTAAAACTGGAGTTTGAGAATGGCTCACATCGTGTGTTTCATCGTACTATTATAACAACTGGAGGCTCACCCAATGGACGTGGATTACAATACCTTGCCCAACTTGGACATGATATAGAGCCTCCTGTACCTTCACTTTTCACCTTTAATATAAAAGATCGTGCTTTTTGCGACCTTATGGGAACGGTTGTTGAACCTGTTGTGACGACTATTCCTGGAACAAAACTGCGTGCGAAGGGTCCATTGTTGGTGACACATTGGGGCGTAAGTGGTCCTGCTGTCTTGAAACTTTCTTCATATGCGGCTCGTTTGCTTGCTGAAAATGATTATAAAGCTTCGCTTGCCATCAGCTGGACTGGCGAACTAACACGGCAAGAAGTGGAGGAGAATCTTCTGAAGTTGCAAACTGCTAACCCACGTAAGCAGGTTGCTACCTTACATCCATTTGGTCTACCGAGTCGTCTGTGGCTTTATATACTAAGTAAACTTGACATAGATGCTGTAAAACCATGGGCTGAGATCGGACGTAAAACACTAAACAGAATGATTGAAACATTGGTAAACGATCAATACACCATTGCTGGTAAAGGTGCCTTTCGTGAAGAGTTTGTGACGTGTGGTGGTGTGAGTCTTAGCTCTGTTAACTCTAAAACACTTGAAAGTAAGGTTTGTTCAAATCTTTTCTTTGCGGGTGAGGTGTTAGACATTGATGCTATTACTGGTGGTTTTAATCTTCAGGCAGCATGGACAACAGGTGTTGTGGCTGGACAATGTGCTGCAGGTAGTTAGCAGCTTGCCACTTCGCTTTTAGTTAAAAAGTGTTTTAATTTCAAATTCCTTCCTCATACATTTTGTAGTTTCAAAAAATATCTATACCTTTGCACTCGCTTTCAACAAGGAAGCAGGTTGACTACAAAGTAACCTTCTGGAGAGATGGTAGAGTGGTCGATTACAACGGTCTTGAAAACCGTCGTACCGAGAGGTACCGGGGGTTCGAATCCCTCTCTCTCCGCAAACAAGGGTGTAAATCAGTAAGTTATGCGATTTACACCCTTTATTACACCCAAAAATCAAGCACTTAAGAAAAAAGTTACACCCAAGACTAATAGTTTTGGGAGTAGTTCGTTATTGAGAGAGGTTTATAGGTTTGAGAAAGGCAAGATTTCACATTCGGTACAATCCTAACCAACCATTTTGGAAAACGTAACTTCCTGCGTCATTTCGGCTAGCTTGAAGGTTATGTGTGTGAATGTATAGTTGGACCAACAGCTGTTACAGAAGCTACGAATATACCTCCTGTGAAATCTTTGCCTGTAATTCTTTATTCAAATTAAACATTGTCCAGCGAGTGAAGATGTACTTTTGCTTTTTAGCAAAGCGCAATATCATTCGTTGATCTTCCGTCTTAGTAATGCCCATCAACGTAAGAAGGCTTTGTTTGTATGCATCATCTACAAAGGGACAAGTCATCATATCCGCCGTGAGAATCGTGAGTTCCGAATTGCGTTTACGCTCTTGCTCCGCAACAAGCCGATACTTTTTCAAAATATTTTCTTTTAATAAAGTCTTTTGTGTATCATAACACTTGTGGTTCGCATAGTAATACATCAATATAATACATGCGAACAAGTTATACTGCAATTCACTCTTTTCAATGAATGATTTGATAACTTCAGGTGAAAACAGATATGCTGAACCTAACTCTTTGACTAATATTAACAGATAAAGACTTTCATGCAAAGTGTTACGATGCGAATCTGTTGTAGCCAGTACCAAGGCGATTTCGTCTTGAATCTTCTTAAAGATAATATCTTTGCTTATTGTTTGGAATCTAACCTCTGGATTAGTTTTAAAATCACCATGCCGTTTTGCATAGATAACAATGGTATTCATTATCTTCTGCAATTTCAATGTAGTGTTTACCTGCCTATTGCTATTGAACACGAAGAACGACAGATCTATCAAAGATACAAGAAAATTTGTGAGTTTCCTTTGTACTCGTTGTGCCTGAAGATCAACCTCATCTTTATTGATATCCTCTTTTAACATCAAGCGCTCATACTTTTTGAATCCCTTTTCATATCGATTGAGAAAAGCGTCAAGACGTTGACTCATTTTTTCAAGCAGATAGTTTGCAATATCGCGATATTCAATTCCACTCTCTCTAACTATTGCTTTTATTCGAGTATTTACGCTGTTTGCAGGCAAGTATATATTGAATTTTTTGTCTAGTATTTCCTTGTCTTTATCCGAATTTTCGTCTTCAGTTTCATCTTCCTTCTCCACATCCAAATTTGATTCTACTTCTTCCCAAAGTGGAGTCGAGAATATATCACTAAATAAATGATCAATCCTCTGTTTGGCTATTGTAATCTTTGTTATGAAAGGTCTTTCAAACTCTTCTGTTTTAGACGGACTAATCTGCATTTTGAATTCCTTTAGCCATTTAGTTAGACTTTCCATGAAGAGTCCCCTATCCTTTTCGTCATTATAGAAGAGAAAATAGTCGTCAACATACCGGTAACACTCATAGGTAGACTTATGATGGATACTTTCGTTTGGGTGCTTTTTATTCAACAATTCTTGCTCAACCTTTTGATCTATATACTGAAGTATAATTTCCGCAAAGATTCTTGAGAATTCAGGACCTATAACAATACCATTTGTTTCACGAGCATTTACTGACTGCATTAGATTATCAAATGCATCACCAACCCATGAGCCATGATATCCAGGCAAAACCTTCACCTTATCCGCACCACCAGCAGTCGCCCAACTTATTGTGTGAGTGTAAATACTATCAAAACAACTTTGAAGGTCAAACTTAGTAAGATGCTTGAATTTCTTTTCAGCTCGCTGATACCTATAGTCTTCGTAGAACTTGTATATATTCGAATACTTCTTATAACTGAAATAGGTCTTCAAGTTCTCATACTCATTGAAAAACAATTCAACTTTATCACTTTCATGTCCTAACAACTTTCGATGAAGTCGATCTCTATAGTAAAAGTATTGTGCCACTTTATGTGGTTTGCGAAGAGAGTATTTACTCTGATTGCAAAGATAGAGTATAGAATACTTATATTGTTCATAAAAATCTACTACCTGCCACTGATTATATGGATGTATAATTGACAGTGTTCTATTCTTATTCGGTTTGTGAGCTATGTTGAAATGATAAGGATAGAATAGAGCATTATTCTTGTGTTTTAAATCGCTTATAAGCTTACCTTGCTCATAACAACCAAAAAGCAATGCAGCAAAAGCAGATGCATCTTTTTCGTCAGTCCGCTTGGTTTGCTTCAATTGTGTTTCTTTCTTGTCGAATTTACCGACCCATAGGTATTTTGCGAGAAATCTGTATAGATACCTATTTGAAAAAATAATCGGACACTCGTAGGGCAGAACGTCTGAAAAGAGCACTCGCTCTTTACTATAGTTTAGTTTTACCTTTTTTCTACGCTTCATACCCACGATGATTTAATTGTTCGAAGTCTCTGCCTCTTTACTTTGTAACGCTTATGGGGATAATCAAATCCCTTTGCGAAAGATAGTAAAGCAAGCTTTCTTTTCAGTCTATCCTCTATTATAGCCCTATCTGCAATTGTAATAGATGTCTTTGAAGAAAGATTCAGCCTACCTATGTTGCGTTTCAATTGTCCATCCAAGTATGATAGATTTCTTTTATTATCCAATAGTTGATTGGAATAAAAGATACCAACCTTAACCCCTTTCTTTGCGTTATACAGATTTATATTGCAGGTCAACACATGAAGTGCATCAAACAAATAGTGTGCTGCAACATCGAAACCTACGACATCAATCATATAATCAAAAGTAGAGAACGACTTATCTATTCTTTTTGTAATCTTTTCCAACTTATCTTGGGAGAGTGAGAATACTAACCTATCCCTATTTTCATTATCGATATGGATGTTATATCCTAATAGATTGAAGTCTAAATCTACAGCCCTAGCCGAATCATATTTATAGCATTTCCCTAAGCCATCTGATGGTGTGTGTATTGTCAACCCCTTTTGATAATAAATATCCTTAAGCTCTTCAATATACCAATCTATTGATTTATGAAATTCATCTCTGATATCAGGATGAATAACAAGTACCATGTCGTCCACATATCTGCCAAGAAATAAAACACCAGGCAAAGATCTCTTTATCACCTCATCTATCTTGGACAAATAGAATTCAGCTAGTAGCGAACTGATAGCACAACCTCGTGGAATACCAGTTTGAGGAGTCGGTACAAGTGGGCGCAGATTCTTGGCTTCAAACTCCTTTCGTATGAGTCCGCGCAAGAATGATTTACTCTTTACGTCAAGCAGATTGTTTCCCTCCAAATACTCAAACAATTTATCATGCGGTATCGACTCGAAACAATGACGAACATCCGTTCGGATTATATAGAACCTGCTCTTATCCTCCCTCAACAACATCTTTAACTGAGAAAGTATCTCGTCGCGACTTGACATGGATATCTTAAACAGTTTCTTCACATTTCTGCAAAGGACTTGCATTGCAAAGAACTCTTCAGCTGTAGTACCAATAGAATAAACTGGCTTCTGCGGATCTTCTGATGCATCTGGAGTGAGGGTGAAACGAAAACTACTTGATAAAATATTTGAAGACACTTTACCAAGATGCTCTTGTAACAGGGCTTTCTGTTGCTGAGCATTCTCCTTCATCGATTGCTTCAAATGGTCAATCTGGCTCGTTTCTTCCTCCGTACGCTCTGTCTTTTTCTTTCTCAATAGCTCATTGAGTTTCTTTCTCATCTCACGATACTCCTGAGCTGCAGCCAAATATTCAGATGAAAGATGCCTTTTCTGCATCTTTCCCTTCCTATTCACCGCATTGAACGCATCATTCAGCGAATCGTAGTTGTATGAGAAACTATATTGAGACATCTCTTTAGAACCTATTTTGATTACAAAGGTATAAAATTTTCTCAATAATATAAAGAAACGCTCCAAGTATTTACATATAAGGAACAGCAATGTTATCAATTTCGTAGCAAAGGTGCTAAAAACTGATAGTGTGCCATGATGAATTTACTTCTGAATAAGTAGTTTTGAAATGCTGACTTTCATCTCGTGAAGCTCTATGATTTCCCAACTTTCCCATATACTTCCCGCTATATACCTGCCTCTTGGTAGAGTATCAAAAGCCCTCTACTTTTGCATCGTCAGACCTGACTGAATGCCCTATGCGCAAGGGCGAGTTATTCATTTCAAAAAAATTGAATTATGACGATAAACGAATTACTGGACAAGCCTGTATGGCAGATGACTGGTGAAGAATTACTTTTCCTTGCACAACACGGTAATATATCCACGAGCAGGGAATTAACAAAGGCTTCTTCCTCCAAAGAAGAAAAGCGATATGTGTATGGGTTGGCTGGCATTGCACGCCTCTTTGGGTGTAGCCTGCCTACAGCTAACCGTATCAAGCAGAGTGGTAAAATCAATCGTGCCATTACACAAATCGGTCGTAAGATTATTGTTGATGCTGACCTTGCACTTGAATTGGCTGGGCAAAAGACAGGAGGACGATGATGAATACAACTGATTATGAAAACATTTGGCAAAAGTCGCTCATTCATGTAACCGATGAGTTTGCACTTCCTCCAGTTGTACTGCAAGCAGGTGAAGCCATTATTGGCACATTAGGTAACTTCAGTGTATCGACAGGCAAGGCAAAAGCCAAGAAAACTTTCAATGTGAGTGCCATCGTTGCAGCAGCCCTTGTCAATGGACAGGTGCTGGAATATCAAGCATCATTTCCTGAAAGTAAACGCACGATACTTTACTTTGACACGGAACAAAGTCCTTACCATTGCCAACTTGTAATGCAACGCATTTTGAAATTGGCAAAACTGCCGATAGACAAGGAACCACAGAATTTGAAGTTCAGTCATCTTAGAGCCATTGCTGACCCTAATGAACGCAGAGAAATCATCCGTTATGCCATCTACAACACACCCAATGTGGGCTTGGTGGTCATTGACGGCATCCGTGATTTGATGCTCGATATCAACAATTCAACCGAGGCAACCAAGTTAGTGGGTGACCTGATGCAATGGACGAGCGAGCAAGATATCCACATCCAAACCGTGCTTCACCTCAACAAGGGGGATGACAACGCACGAGGACATATTGGGACGGAACTCAACAACAAGGCTGAAACAGTTCTTCAAATCACGAGGGATAACACTATGCCTGAACGCAGTATTGTTGCACCCTCCATTATTCGCTCCAAACCCTTTGAAAAGTTTGCCTTTAGGCTCCAAGAGGCTGAAGATGAGATTTGCATTCCCCAAATAGACCTCTCATATTCGAACAATGAGCGAAAGCAACATCGTTTCTCCTATCAAGAGTTAAGCACTAGCGAACATCGAACAGCATTGGAACAAGTATTCTCTACAAATGAAATCTTGCCATATAGTACACTAATCGTAGCTCTCAAAGAGGCTTATGCAGAAGTTGTGGGACAATCCTACGGACAAACAAAGCTCAAGGAGCTTTTGCAATTCTTGCTCAACAAAGGCATAGTGGTTAAGGAAGAACGAGGAAAATATCGACTCAGCCATAGTTCTCTACAATAAAACCTTTGGTCGGTCGGACACAGGCTATATATACCTGAACCAACCTGACCAAAGAGAAACAAACTTGGTCGGACGTAAAGATGTGCCTATAGTGTACGACTGTCCGACCAATCCTAAGCCCTTCAGCCTCCAAAAGAAAAAGGCTGAGAGTTATTCTTTTCAAACTTCAAAACAAAATCACAATGGAAATACAAAATATCAAGCAAATCTCTATCACAGATTATTTGCAGCAATAGGGTTATTCACCTGCACGAGTACAAGGAATTCATTTTTGGTACTGCTCCCCACTTCGTAACGAAAGTACACCATCATTCAAAGTAAATATAGAACGCAACCAATGGTATGACTTCGGAACTGGAGAACATGGAGATATTATTGACCTTGTACGTACTTTACAGCATTGTACCATGAACGAAGCCATTGAATTGCTGATCGGTTCAAAACAAATAGTGCATCAAGATTTTTCTTTTGGCGGTGAAAGAAAAACCTCTAAGCACAAATTAGAAATCATATCTGTGCAATCACTTACCAATCCTTATTTGTTACGTTACATCGCAGAACGAGGAATACCTATCAGTATCGCTAATAGATTCTGCTCTGAAGTTCATTACAATAATACTAATCGGACATACTATGCCATAGGATTTGCAAACGATGCTGGCGGATGGGAAATCCGTAGTCCTTATTTTAAAGGTTGTATAGCTCCGAAAGCCATTACAACTGTCAGTAAGGGTACAGACCATTTGCAAATCTTTGAGGGCTTCATGGATTTTCTCTCGTGGCAAACACTAAATCCATCCTCAACTTGTGATGCTATTGTTCTCAATTCTCTGGCTCTTTTGCCACATATTCAAGAGAAGATAAAAGGCTACAAGCAAGTTGAGAGTTTTCTGGACAATGATGAAGCAGGGCGAAAATCGTTTGAAGTTTTGAAGCAGTTTTACCCATCTGTCATAGATGGATCTGTTCGCTATCGAACTCACAAAGACCTCAACGAATGGCTTGTTTTTCAATCCAAAGTGCAAGAAAGTCAACCTTCGTTACCGACCACGAAGCGTGGCATCAGAAGATAGTGTTTATCAGGGAAGCAAGTTTGTGTTTTGAGTATCTCAAAACCTACTTGCTCCCACCTTTGGGAGGTGAAAATCCCGTTGGTCTCATAAAAAAATAAAAATGGAACAGAAGAATAAAGGTGGACGACCCACCAAGACATTATCAGAGAAACGGAAATATCAAGTGCTTCTTCGGCTTAATACAATGGAGTACTACACCTTGTTGGGAAAAGCACGTGAAGCCTCTATTTCACGAACAGAGTTTTTACGGCAGCTCATAACAAATGCAGAAGTAAAGAGCCGAATCAAGCCAGAGGAAATGCAACTCATCCGTACAGTTTCTGGTATGGCTAATAATCTTAACCAAATTGCCCATCGGCTCAATGCTTTCGGCATCTCTGCACTCAACGAAGAACTGAATGCGCTGAAACAACTTATTCACGAACTTATGAAACGATTGAAGCCATGATAGCCAAGATTATTAAAGGAACAAACTTCAGTGGAGTTGTCAGTTATATGCTTAGCAAGCGTGAAGGTCAAGTCAAGGTCTTACAAGCCAATGGCGTGCGCAGTCCTTTACCAAATGACGTTGCACACGACTTCAACTTGCAAGCCTCTATGCGTCCGAATGTACAAAAACCAGTTTGTCATACCATACTCTCATTCTCAGCACATGATTCAGAACGACTGACAGATGCAACAATGGTGAAGATTGCCAACGAATATCTTCATGAAATGGGCTATGGTGACACACAGAGCCTTATCGTAAGGCACAGCGATCGCCAGCATCCTCACCTGCACATTTGTATCAATCGCATTGGTAACAATGGCAAAACCATCAGCGACCGCAACGAAAAGTATCGTTCCACAAAGATTTGCCGAGAACTGACTGAGCGTTATGGTCTAACCATTAGCGAAGGAAAGCAAGAGGTAAACCGCCCAAGATTGAGAGGTGAGGATAAATTGCGATATGAAATATTCGATACCATTAAGTCTATATTACCTCAATCTCAGACTTGGAAAGATTTTGTTGCAGGGTTAGAGCTACAAGGTATTACCACTCGTTTCAAAACAAAAGGTAATACCGATGTTGTACAAGGAATCATCTTTGAAAAAGACGGATGTAGTTTCAGCGGCTCAAAGATAGACCGCTCCTGTTCTTTCTCGCGTCTCAATGCAGCGATAGAACGAAATTCTCACAAACAAGAGCAAATTCATCTACAAAATGAGCCTATGGTACATCCTGTAGATGAAAACAAATTTATTACCGACCTATCTGAAGCAATTAGTGAAGTGTTTTCTATGCCAACACCAAGTAATGGCGTAGATGTTGATGAGCTCCGCTTTCAAAAGAAACTTCGCAATAGAGCAAATCGCAAACGTAGAATTTAATCATCTAAAAAATAAAACTGTATGAACAACGAAATAGCACCTGTTCTCGATATTCTCGAAGAACTCAAACAAGACTGCAAAGTCATCAGTAAGGCACAAGCAGAACTGCGCACTACTATTGCTGAACAGCTATCTAATCCAAAGGGAGATAGCGTTAAAACACAAGAAACAGTGCAAATCCATCTCTCAAAAGAGACCCAAGCCAAAATCAAAGAACATCAACTTTTTGTTTTGGAGGCACTCTCGCAGTCGAGCAAGAAACTCGACCCGAAATTTGAAGCCTTGCAGCAACTCATCATAGAGCAACAAAAGCCCGTAGAGTATAAGAACTACTCTCTCTTTGCCAGCGTGCAATTAGCCGAGCGCGTTCTGTTACTGTTAGTTTGCGGACTGGTCATGGTCAGTTGCTGGTTCTTCGCTATGGGAGCCAACCAACTGCAAACCGCCTCCGATTACGACCTCCGCTACCGCTATTTACGAATGCAAGGCAAAACTACAAGCAAAGACTTCGTGCATCTTGACAGCGTCTTTATCACAAATCGCAATCCCAATGCGATTCTGCAGATGCAACAAAAGGTTATTGATTACGAGCAAGCCCTGCAACGGCAAGCAGAACTAATAGAACAGCAAGAGCGTATCAAAGGTGAGCAAGTGCAACTTAAAAAACGACTTCATCAATAGTCATAAAAAATAAAATCCTGCAAAGTAAATAAGTTTGTTGCAGGATTTTTATTTTGTATAATCATTAATCATAGACTGTTACCTAAAATTCTATTGTTTAATCTCTAGTATTTGTCTGGGTATAACCAAATGTCATCTGGAGTGTCAAACATAGATAGTGCGATTAAATGATTAGCAAATAAAGTTTTTTCTTTACCATATAGAGGATACTTTCCTATTAAATCAATACAAGCCTTACAGTCATAGATATTTATATTTGAAGGTTTTGTCGCATACTGTTCTCTGAATTTAGAAGAGAAATTTATCAAGGATTCCTTGTCTTTTTTAATTCCTTTATACAAAACATGGAAATTCTCAACTGTATGATTGTGTTCTATTTTTAATATCTCGTATTGGTCAGACGATAACTTATTTTCAATTTTTCTTTGATTTTCACAAATCAATGTTGGTACAAGATTATATGACTTGTCCTTTCGCTCCATTTTATAGAACTTTACATCTCTATTTTCTAATTTTTTTATAATTTGTGCTTGATATTGTTTATCCATGTTCAAACCGAAATAAATAGCTTTTAGAGCAAATGGATTATACTTCTTTATTCCGTAGCTTGTGTATAGAAGTCTTATCTCTTTCTCGTATTGCCATACTGGCGACTTGGTGCCAAACAATTTAATAATGAAGTTTGGGCTTTTTATGTCGGTTATCTCTATTTGTGGAGGTTTTTCAGAGTAGTTTATTGTCATACGATTAACATCTAATGAAAATTTCTCACTATCCTCTAATTTTTCAACATCATAAGCGATACAAAAGCCCTTATGAGAATTAGCATAGTGAGCCCACATTAATTCATTATCAGGGAAATCTTTATCAGATGTTGATAGAGAATATATTCCCAACTTATCTTTAAATGCCATCAGTTCTTTCCAATTCTTTTGTATATCACTAATGTTAACGTTGAAAACTTGGTTGAATATAGGCAAAACTTTACTGATTTCATCTGTATAAGTTGCTTCAAATGGATCATTCAAATTACGAAATGATGAAGCCCATATTTCATCGTTTAAGAGCGATTCAATGTCGCGAGTACTATCTTTGCCTTCAATAGCATTAGCTCTATATTTATATCCAATCATATTAATCTGTTATTTATCTTGCTCTACAATCTTAGTTAGTTCTTCCTCGACTTCTTCAATTGTAGGTAAGGCAGACTT
This sequence comes from Prevotella sp. ICM33, assembly GCF_000517825.1. Classification (NCBI taxonomy): domain Bacteria; kingdom Pseudomonadati; phylum Bacteroidota; class Bacteroidia; order Bacteroidales; family Prevotellaceae; genus Prevotella; species Prevotella sp. ICM33. The sequence goes on along the minus strand of NZ_JACD01000031.1, from coordinate 3,787 downwards.
CAAATTGTCTGGAATAGCCTTTGTTAGTTGGTAATCACTAACACCAATTGGTTGGTCGTAACCTGAAAGGGCATATTGCGCTACCACCTTATCGCCACCATTGCAGAGGAGCAAGCCGATAGTCTTATTGTCGTGCTCACCACGAAGAGTATCGTCCACTACATTGATGTAGAAGTTCAATTGCCCCATATATTCAGGCTTGAAAGGTGTGGCTTTAAGTTCGATAACAACGTATGCATGCAGTTGGATGTTATAGAGAATAAGGTCAGCATAAAAATCAGAATCGCCCACTTCAAAATGCTTCTACTGTGCCACAAATGCAAAGCCACTACCCATTTCCAAAAGATATTTGGTGATATGAGAAACCAATTGCCGTTCAATGTCTCGTTCTGCCATTTTATCTGTCTGTCCCATCATGTCAAAGATGTAAGGGTCTTTCATCAGATAATTGGCAAGGTCGCTTTGCGGTTTGGGTAATCGTGCTGAGAAATTACTCACTTTCTTTGTAGTAATCTGCCGAGCGAAAAGATTGGTTTCAATCTGCATTTGCAGAACATTGCGACTCCACCCATTAGCAACTGCTTGCGTAATATACCAATAGCACTCGCCCAAAGGGAGTTTACTATTAAGCAGAATAACATGGCTCGCCCAGTTAGTGCGAACTACAGCAGACTGCTTAAAAATTTCTTCTATCTGACTGATGTCGCAGTGATAGATTATTGACAATGTTTCAGTAACTTCTTCTAATTGTGCAACAGGCTGTTGCGTAATTATATCTCCTTGATTACCTGTAGCTTGAATTTGCGCAAGAGGTTCTTGCGTAAATTGATTGAGCTCGTTTGTAAGTTGTAATACATTATCAACCGAAGTACTATTAAGCTGTTTTTCAACCTTACCCATTTCTAATAGTATCTTCATTGGATAGGCTTTGGCGAATTGACACATATAGATAAGATTACGAGTGGAATAGCCTTTCTTATCTGGATATTTAGAACGTATCGCCTTGGAAAGATTATCTATGACTTTGCTTCCCCAACCTTCTTTCTTTTGGAGGTAGAGAATAAAATGCCCTACTTTCCAATAGTGGAAAAGCATATCTGCATTTGCAGAGGCTATCATGCGTACTTGCGTATGCTCAAGGTCAGAACCGATGGCTCGAACAACGAGAGATAAATCTTGTTTCTCTGCTTTATTTATTTCTTGACTCATATTGTTTCGGTGTTATAATTGATTGAATTTACTCATGGCATTTGCCTTAATATCGTCTGCAATATCTATGTAAGGTTTCATAGCCTTGTAATCGCTATGCCCAGTCCATTTCATAACTACTTGCGGAGGAATACCCAATGCAAGTGCATTACAGATAAACGTTCTACGACCAGCGTGTGTTCCAAGTAAGGCATATTTAGGTGTAACTTCGTCAATACGCTCATTACCTCTATAATAAGTTTGACGTACAGGCTCGTCAATACCAGCCAATTCTGCTAACTCTTTAAGATAATCGTTCATTTTCTGGTTAGTAATGACAGGTAACACCTTGTCATCTTCAAATGCCACATCCTTGTATTTATCAAGAATTGCTTTACTATGGTTGTTCAACTCGATAATCAGGCTATCAGAAGTCTTAACCGTTGTCACCTCAATGTGGTCACCTTTAATATCACTTCGGCGAAGATTGAATACATCAGAATAACGCAAACCTGTAAAACATTGGAAGAGAAATACATCACGCACCCGATCAAGAGCTTGTTTGGCAGCTGGTATTTCGAACCCTCGGAGTTTGTTAAGTTCCTCCCATGTGAGGAAGATGATTTTCTTCTGTGTGCTTTTGAGTTTAGGTTTATAACTGTCGTAAGCATTGTTCTGATGCACACCTTTCTTGAAAGCCCAGCGTAAAAACCACTTCAAGAAACTTAGTTGCTTGCCAATAGTAGAATTGCGCATTTCCTTTACATCACGAAGATAGGTAACATAATCATTTAGCCCTTTCTCATCAAAGAAATCAAATGTAAGTCCATCACGAAAGTTCATCAAATGATTTTTCACAGCAGCAAACTTTTCATAAGTAGAATCAGTCCAATCATTCCGTCGTCCACAATCTCTCACAAAATCATCGAAAACCTTATAGAAAGCGTTAGGTGTTGGTTTTCTCGGTTTGACTTCTTCCTCTATAGGTTTGTGCAGCGCATTGAATGCTTCTTTGATTTGTTCAGGGGTTGGCATTATTTCTTCCACTTCAAACTTCTTGAAGATTTCCTGCACTTCTGTATAATAGCCCAAGAGTGAAGCATTGATTTCAGAAGCTGATTGTTTCAGTTTGTTTGTGCAACCATTTCTTACTCGCTGCTTATCAGAATCCCATTTCGCTGCATCAATACGATAACCTGTTGTAAATTCAATTCGTTTAGAAGCAAAATTGACACGCATACGGATAGGTACATTCTCAACAATGAGAACTCCATCCTTTTTTCTGCTTTCCAACGTGAAGATAATATTCCGCTTGATGTTCATACTTTGGAGGTTTTGATTTCTGCACCCAAATTTACACCCAAAAATTGATTCTACCAAAGATTTCCCATGAAATCTCATTTTATTAACATTCTACTTAAAGTACTATTATACAATAGATTGAACGTTTATGATACTATCTGAAGGTTCAAGAGAAAGAGCCTCTCTCTCCGCAAACAAGGGTGTAAATCAGCAAGCTATGCGATTTACACCCTTTATTACATCCACAAAAAAGTAAGATTGAGTGTTTTCTATTTGACTATTCACAAGTATAGCTTAAATTAAAAAAAAGAGTGGTGGACCATATTCTTTCTTTGGGTCAGTCCTAAAACCCAGTGGTCTCCACGACAAATATCAGGGTATCTGCGCATGAATGAGGGCATAGAGGTGTCCCACCAGTCCATCCTATAACATCATCCGCAATGGCACAACAGGGAAACTTGCAGAGCACACAAGGCATAAGATGAAATACAGGCATCTTCCAAGGGCGAACATCTTCCAATAAAGGACAGGGTGAGTATCCATGAAAGAAGTAAAGAAGTTGACGGGAAGGGATTTGGAGATTTTGAGATGGACTTGATCGTCGACCCTGCCCAGCACGCCATACTCACAATAGTAGAGAAATCCACCAATATGTTGTTTATGCAGAAACTGCCATTTGGAAAACTGTCAAAGCCTCTGGCAAAGGTGGTTAGGAAACTACTGCTGCCATATAAGGACAGTCTGAAGACTATTACAACAGATAACGGACCTGAATTTGCGGTGCATAAGGACATCACCAAATACTTAGGCGTGCCCGTGTACTTCGCTGACCCATATTGTTCATGGCAAAAGGGAACTGTTGAGAATACAAATAAATTAATCAGGCAGTATATACCTAAAAAGGATTCGTTTGATAACTATACGGAGAAGAGAATTATGTCCATACAAAAGAAATTGAACGAAAGACCAACAGAAAATTAAACTTTTCTACTCCAAAGTGCGAGTTCTTTAAACATCTTTTGTAATTTTGCACTTGCTGGTTGACTCTGCGGGTTCAACAAGCAAAAGGAAAGTTTATTGGAGGATTAATTGGCTTTGGAATGGGTATTGCAGGCTCTGCTGCTAATATGTTTATTGACAGTAAATTCAAGGAAGAAGAGTATAATATGACAAAAAGTACTGTTTCGAATATAGAAAGAATACATCTTTTAGATAAAGAAAAATCAAAAATAGTCTCAGATGGGAAGTAACAAAGGAAATTGGGGAAGATACGGATTACAAGCATTTGGAATTTCAG
>NZ_JACD01000030.1:0-8392 GCF_000517825.1 Prevotella sp. ICM33 | reverse complement strand
TATATCAGCTGTAGTATATTCTTTATTAATGCAAACTTCAGTAAAATCTTAAACTGCACTTGCTTTGATAATTAATGATAAACAATCTAAAAGCACTCTAATCGTTATCGGAGTGCTTTTAGATTACTAATCAAATTGCTTCTATTATAATTTGAATCCTCTACTTTTTCTTTCTTCCTGTTGCGGCACTCTTGCTCCATATCTAAGCCTGTGCCATTGCTCCCTGAACCAGTCGGCAATCGGCTTCCTGTTTATTGTCAGGTTCAGCCTGCTTTCATCGTCAGGGTCATTTTCCACCCTTAAAATATCATCCTTTATATCAAAGTTCCGCCTGTGTTGCTCGGAATAGATTTTACCGCTACATTTCAGGGCTTCTTTTTTGACTATAAGACTTTCAGTCATTTCTTTAGAGAATCCCAGCATGGCACAAAACTTTTCCATGCGCAGCATTTCCCTGAACATCGGAAACCACCTGAAAGCCTTGTCTATGATTCTGGCGAGCCGTGACAGTTCTTTTTCTTTCATGTCAAGTTCCTGCCTGTGCATTTCTCTGAGATTGTGGATTTGCGTATCATGCTGTTTCTGCATCTGCTGTACTTGGCTCTGCAATTTTTCAATATTGGTGTTCCGTTTTGAAACCTCGTCTTGCAGTTTTTCGTTGGCACGTTCCAGTTCTTTCAGTTTTCCACTCCCGAAAAGAGAAGCAACTCCACTAGTTATGGCTGTCGCTGCCGTGGTGGCTGTCTTCTTTAACTTGTCAGTGCGTATTTCTGATTTCACCTGTTTCAGTTCCTGCTCGGCAAGATTTATCTGTTCTTCTTTGTGCCGTTTGGCTGCATCCATGCGTTGCAGTTCAGCTTTCTGCTTCTCAATGATAAAGTCGTTCCGTTCCAGATGCTCCTTACCAGTGACAGCCTTTGACTGCCCGCGTTCCATCAGCAGGATGTCGGATGCAAGGGTCTGCATCTGCATCATGTCATCGTCATTGAGCTTTCGGCTCTTTCCTGTTTCGTGGTTCATCCAGTCGAAAACGATATGGGCATGATAGTTCGGCTTGAACCATCTGTCCCCGACTTTGAAGCTTTCCCTGTCTTCCGCTTCCGGGCGACTTCTTCTGATATTCCTCATTAAGCAATAATGCCTTTTCCAAAAAGGTCCGGATAGGAAGTACCATAGGAACAAAGCATTGGGTAGCATTATCCACTTCGTTAAAAGTATCATAAATCAGTGAAGTTAATGCTCGGTTTTCAAAAGGTTCATCCATAGACATACAGCTGATTTCGATTTTGACCTTTGGCTGAATGTATTCATTTGTTTCATCTAAGATGCTGGGATAGACAACATTCAGCACTACTGGGTCACGGTCTGTATCAATAGGAATCTCAACACCGTCTTGCATGATACTCTTTACATTCTCGACGTAGAAATCTTTAGCTCCCAATTTTGCAAGTTGCTCATTTAACTCAGGAGAAAGTCGCTCGAAAATAACCTCCCTCGATGCCTTCCGCAAGCTTTTCAGTTGATTATTATTCTCGCACTTGGCAAAAGGATATAGCTTCTGTTTTTCTTCCGTTTCAGTAAACCAACTTCTGCTAAGAGATATGTCTATATCCTCACTGAACCTTCTTAAATCAATGTTCTCCCATTTACCTTTAGAAAGACTTGTTCCGCCTTTGAAAAGCAGGAACTCCGAAAATGACGTAGAGAAAAGTGCTTTGAGGGTAATCGTTACCCACCAGTCCTTCTCTATAGCCAAGTCCTCTATATTTGTTCTCAATGCTGTATTCTGTACGATTGCGATACGCTCTTCGATTGTCTTATCTTGCCAAATGCTCATACTTTTCTATTATTGGTTTTATATACTTGCGAACCCAGACTGGCGCTGTTGCCAAATCCGTTTTTATCTGTTGCTTTTCGGTTGAGTCAGAGATTAACTTCTCAATTCTATTTGTATCAGCAGAAGTTATGTTTGATTGCCCCTTTGCCTTGAGTGCTAAAACAAGTAATGGCATTAACTTGCTGTGATACGAATATGTGCTGGGAGTTCTGTGCTTCAGTCTTATTTTCTTGTTCCCTATAGTTATAGTCCTCGGCGATCCTGTTGTTAGATAGATTGCCTTCATCGGAACCTGTGTTGACAAACCAAGGGCGTTCAAAGCATATTCTCCTGTTGGTAGAATCTCCGCATTTTCATGTTCTGCGATCAGTTTTACAATCTTCTCTGCCGAAGGATATACATTGCCATAGTTAGTTACTATCGGCTTATAGTATATGCCTTTTGCGAGGCGTTCAAGAACACCAAAACCTTTCATCGTCGATAATAACTTACTGACATATTCATTATCAAACTCAGCAAAGTCATTGACAAAGAAAACCGTTCCTGGTTCAGCTTCGTCTATCCGTTGTTTTATCTGTTCTTGAATGGTCATATTAATATATTTTAGTCGGTAACTTTTGCAAAGTTATGGAAATTATCTGTCTTTTGCAACAATACCCCCTACTTTTTTGACTGTTTGGAGGTAAATTAAATGTTGTGCGTTAACATATTTTAGTCGGTAACTTTTGCAAAGTTATGGAAAGCAATTCGCAATGAAAGAGGAATTAAAATTTCACAAGACATAGTACTGCCAACATCTAATGAGAGGTCGTGATATTATGAAAATCAACTTTGCTGTCACTTCTGTCACTTCTTGTATACTTATAATGCGTTGATTATAAGCATCTAAGGTAAAGTGTTAAAAGTGACAGCAAACTAAAATCAAACTTTATTTAGTAATATGGGGTTAATAAAGAAGGGTCTTTTGCTATTTCTTTTGTAGGCTTGTCAGCAAGTCGGCAACCACATAGCTGGAGCCGCCAACGAAGATAAAATCTTGTTCGTCAGCATCTTGAAGGGCAGCTTGGTAGGCTTCGAGGACGGTTGGGAAGACCTTTCCGTGTAGGTCGTAATCGTCGGCTGTTGCGGCAACCTTCTCTGCAGGGAAAGCACGATGCGTGCTCGGTTGTGTCCAATAGTAAATGGCATCATCGGGGAGCATAGACATAACAGCATGCAGATCCTTATCATCCACCATACCAAAGACAATGCGTTTCTGCGCACATTGTTGACGTTTGATTTGTTGGGAGAGGTAAGTCCATCCACCAACGTTGTGTCCTGTATCGCAAATCACTAATGGATTAGCCTGTAGTTTCTGCCACCTACCCATTAAGCCCGTCAGTTCGTAAACATTGGCAAAGCCTTTAGCAATGCTTTCTGCGTTCTTGATGACACCTTTATTATACAGTTGCATGACCGCAGTGAGCACTGTGTTAGCGTTCTTCTCTTGATAGCTACCACCTAATTCGCCCACAAAATCGCCAAAGAAACGAGTCTGATAAGCGATACCACCATCAGGGTTGGGATGAGAAGAAAGCACTGCTGGGATGTCTTCAGCAAAGACAATGAGGGCATCCTCTTTCTGTGCTTTTGCCTTAAAAACAATCTGTGTTTCAGGGACAGACTCACCAATAACGACAGGAACACGATGTTTGATAATACCAGCCTTCTCTGCTGCGATAGCTCCGAGCGTATTACCGAGGAACTGGGTGTGATCGAGTGATATATTGGTGATAATCGATAAGATAGGAGTGATAATGTTTGTGCAATCGAGTCTACCGCCTAAGCCCACTTCAATGATAGCAATATCAACCTTCTGCTCAGCAAAGTGCTTGAAAGCTAAGGCTGTTGTAAGTTCAAAGAAAGAAGGGTGGAGGGGTTCGAAGAAGTTGCGTTCCTGTTCAACAAAGTCGATAACCTCCTGTTCAGATATCATTTCTCCATTGACTCTGATACGTTCGCGGAAGTCAACGAGGTGAGGACTGGTATAGAGTCCGACCTTATATCCTTCAGCTTGGAGGATAGCTGCCAACGTGTGGGAGCATGAACCTTTTCCGTTGGTTCCTGCAACATGAATAGAAAGGAAGTGGGTATGTGGATGACCGAAGTGCTCGTCCAAAGCCTTTGTTGTCTCGAGTCCTTCTTTGTAAGCAGATGCCCCGACGTGTTCGAAGACGGGTGTGCTATTGAATAGATATTCTACGGTTTCTTGGTAGTTCATGGGTGGTGGGTGATGGGTGTTGGGTGTTGATGAAATGCGATGATAGGATAATAAAGGGTGATGATAGGTGATGAAATGATTTAGCCCCATTAGCCAAATAAGTCTAATGGGGCATATAATCATTATTTCAATTTTGTTTGTAAACTCATTGCTAATTAAAAACTCGTTTACTTGTCAATTCGTTCGACTTATCAACTCATTTAACTTGTTTACTCGTCAACTTGTCTAACTTGTTTAACTTGTTCACTTGTCAACTCATATAACTTGTTTACTCGTAAACTTGTTCACTCGTCAACTCGCTCAACTAAACAGTTTCTTAAAGTTCTCGAAGATAGAGCGTTTAGTGCTGTTATCACCACGGAAGTTTTCGCTTTGGCGTAAGTCTTCGATGATTTTCTTCTCCTCTTTATTCAACTCCTTTGGAACGTAAATACTGATGTGAACCACTAAATCGCCAGTACCGCTGCCATAACCTTGTACGGCTGGAAGACCCTTACCACGTAGGCGGAGCGTCTTACCTGGCTGTGTTCCTGGTTCAATCTTAATCTTTACATTGCTGCCATCAATGGTTGGGATATCCACCTGACCTCCTAAGGTCGCTGTTGGGAAATCGAGCAAGAGATTATAGATGACGTTCTGTCCGTCACGAATGAAGGTGTCGTTAGGTTCCTCCTCGATATATACTTGGATATTACCAGCCACACCATTGTGTCTACCAGCGTTACCCTTGCCAGGAACATTGACCACCATACCTTCAGCAACACCCGCTGGGATGTTTATTTCAACGACTTCCTCGCCTTTTACAACGCCTTCACCATGACAGTGAGTACACTTGTTCTTAATGATAGTTCCCTCACCATTACATACGTGACAGGTGGTCTGGGTCTGCATCATACCAAAGATACTCTGCTGTGTACGGATTTCAACACCCGAACCATGACAGTTCTGGCAAGTTTCTGTTCCGCTACCCTCCTCAGCACCAGTGCCATGACAGTGTTCGCAAGGAACGTCTTTACGCACCTTAAACTTCTTGGTAACGCCCGTAGCAACCTCTTGCAACGACAGACGAACCTTCAAACGAAGGTCTGTTCCACGGTACTTAGGGGCTTGATGTCCGCCACCTCCGAAGCCGCCAAATCCTCCGCCATGTCCACCGAACACATCGCCAAACATAGAGAAGATATCGTCCATAGAGAAACCACCAGCTCCACCGAAGGGACCACCACCACCAAAGCCACCGCCAGGAGCATCGAAACCAAACTGGTCATACTGTTGGCGTTTCTGTGGATCGTGCAGTACATCATAAGCCTCAGCAGCCTCTTTAAACTTTGCTTCAGCCTCAGGGTCATCCGGATTACGGTCTGGGTGATACTTAATAGCAAGTTTTCTGTATGCTTTCTTTATCTCGTCTTCAGAGGCACCTTTACTTACTCCGAGTACCTCATAGTAATCTCTTTTTGCCATCTTACTATTGTCCTACTGCTACCTTTGCGTGACGGATAACCTTGTCATTGAGCGTATAACCAGTCTGTACACAATCGATAACCTTACCCTTCTTATCGTCGCCCATACCAGGAACCATTGCGATAGCCTCATGATAATCGACGTTGAAGTCAGCATTATCGGTCTCAATCTTGTTAACACCGAGTGTCTCCAAGGCCTTCAAAAACTTCTTATAGATAAGTTCATAACCTTCTTTAATTGCCTGTGGGTCCTCTGTCTTATCGGCAGTAGCACGCTCAAAGTCGTCAAGGATAGGCAGAATAGCAGCTACAGTCTTCTCACTTCCGTTGAGGATCAGTTCTGACTTCTCCTTCAGTGTACGTTTCTTGTAGTTCTCAAATTCGGCAACCAAACGGATATACTTGTCTTTCCACTGCTCAGCATCATTCTGTGCAGCTGCCAATGGGTCGAGTTCTTCCTCTGTAGGAGTCTCCTCTCCCTTAGCTTCTTCCGCCTGTGTTTCAGCGTCGTTCTGGGTTGTTTCTTCGTTATTCAACTCCAGCTCTTCGCCTTCAATCTTTATATTTTTCTCTTTCTTACTCATAATTTTATTGCACTATTTGTCATGGCATACCCTTGCAAATAGTATGCCATGTTTTGACAATCTTAGTACATTCCTGCTTTTTGCTCCTTAATCTGCTCGTCATGGATATAGTCATCGTAGCTCATCAGCTTGTCGATGGTACCCTTTGGAGTCAGCTCAATGATACGATCAGCCACGGTGTTAATAAACTCATGGTCGTGTGAACTAAAGAGGATATTACCCTTAAAGCCAATCAGGTTGTTATTGAACGCCTGAATACTCTCCAAGTCAAGGTGGTTGGTTGGTGTGTCAAGAATCAAGCAGTTAGCATTCTGAAGCTGCATACGTGCAATCATACAACGCATCTTCTCACCTCCAGAGAGTACGTTCACCTTCTTCTCAACCTCTTCCTGCTTGAACAACATACGACCCAAGAAGCCCTTCATAGCCACTTCGTTACCTGGACCGAACTGTGACAACCAGTCAACGAGGTTCAAATCGCAATCGAAGAACTCGGTATTATCCAATGGGAGATAAGCCGTAGTGATTGTCACACCCCAATTATATGTACCAGCATCAGGCTCACGATTACCATTGATAATCTCGAAGAGTGCAGTCATAGCCTTTGAGTTGCGAGAGAGGAAGACTACCTTCTGTCCCTTCTCAATATTGAAGTTCACATTATCGAAGAGTACTGTTCCATCCTCATCAACAGCCTTCAAATTCTCAACCTCAAGAATCTGGTTACCCGGTTCGCGCTCCATAGAGAAGATAATACCCGGATACTTACGGCTTGAAGGACGAATCTCCTCTACGTTCAGACGCTCCAACATCTTCTTACGTGATGTTGTCTGCTTACTCTTAGCAACATTGGCAGAGAATCGGCGGATGAATTCCTCCAACTGCTTCTTCTTCTCCTCAGCCTTTATCTTCTGGTTTTGAGCCTGACGTAAAGCCAACTGTGAACTCTCATACCAGAACGAGTAGTTACCAGCAAAGACGGTTACCTTACCGAAGTCGATATCGATTGTCTGTGTGCTGACTGAGTCGAGGAAGTGACGGTCGTGCGATACAACCAATACTGTCTGATGCTCGTCAATCTCACCGAGATAATCCTCTAACCATTCAACGGTCTCAAGGTCGAGGTCGTTAGTAGGCTCATCGAGCAACAAGTTCTCTGGCTTACCAAAGAGAGCCTTAGCCAACATCACACGCACCTTCTCAGTATTTGAGAGTTGTGACATCTGCTTCTCATGCAATTCCTCCTTAACGCCAAGGTTCTGGAGCAACTGTGCTGCATTACTTTCAGCCTCCCATCCATTCATCTCAGCAAACTTCAACTCTAAGTCGGCAGCACGATTACCATCCTCCTCAGTCATCTCTGGCTTAGCATAAAGTTCCTCACGCTCTTTCATGTTCTGCCAAAGTGCATCATGCCCCATGAGGACTGTGTCCATTACCTTATACTCATCATATTTGAAGTGGTCCTGTTCCAATACCGACAGACGCTCACCTGGTCCTAACTCTACTGTTCCCTTGTTTGGCTCTAAGTCGCCAGAAATGGCACGAAGCAAGGTTGATTTACCAGCACCATTGGCACCAATGACTCCGTAAATATTACCTGGTGTAAACTTTAAGTTAACGTCCTTGTATAGAACTCTCTTGCCGAATTGGATAGCAAGGTTTGAAAGTGTAATCATCGTTTTCTAATACCTTATTATATAATAATTTGGCTGCAAAGTTACGATTTTTATTTCAAACGACAAAGAAACAAGTAGAACTTAACTTTGAACTTTGAGGTTTGAACTTTGAACTTTATGATATGGGTAGTTGACAGGTTTACGAGTTGACAAGTTGACAAGTTAATTGTAGTGATAAACCACAGTTAACAGTAGTAATCATAATTATGAATTATGAATTGTGAATTCTGAATTATATCAGTAATCATAATTATGAATTATGGATTTTGAATTATGAAATATGAAATATGTTCCTTTACTAACTACGAATTTCGCTAATTACGCTAATGCTTATTGCGATATAATTCGTGTCATTCGTAGTCGGTAAAATTTCGCGAAGATAATGATTGAAAAAACATTACATAATTTCGAGTGAAACAGCTATAGATAAGGATAAAAACACGTATAAAAAGTAAGTTTGCAACCAACAGAAAATCAGTTGGTTATAAAGTTGCAATGTAAAAGGCGCTTAATTGGACTTCAAAAGGGCGTTAGTAAGGGTCTTAAAGGGCACCTTTTGCAAGTCAATT
>NZ_JACD01000029.1:0-5152 GCF_000517825.1 Prevotella sp. ICM33 | reverse complement strand
ATTTGAAAAATCATTACATAATTTCAAAGAAAACATCTATAACTAACGGCAAAAACACATATTAGAAGCAGGTTTGCAATCAACAGTAAATCAATTAGTTATAAAGTGGTAAAATAAAAGGTGCTTAATTGAACTTCAAAAGGGCGTTAGTAAGACCTCAAAAGGGCACCTTTTGCAAGTCAATTAGGCGTCTTTTAGAACCCAAAAGAGCATGGATTGGTTTTGAATTACACAAAAATAGTTTACAAAAATCTATGGCATGGGAATAAATTGTTTGTAGAAGACAGATAGACATCGCACTTAATGATGTTTATCATGTAGTTTATCCTTCTTTATAAAAACCATATTATTTAAATTAATCATACCATGTATGTGGATTAATCTCATTCTATTTATAATCTACACATTTAATGGAAGAACCGCTTTTATGCCACAATTAAAGCACCATGTTTTTAACTTTTTTTCATTACTATATAGTAGTTATATCATTTAAAAATAGTAACTTTGTGCGAATTTAATCAGTAAGTTGTGACTAAAGATATAGTCAAAAAAAGAGTTCGAGATATTCTGGATGAATACCTCGAAGCTAACAATCATCGCAAGACTTCAGAGCGATATGCCATCTTGGATGCAGTGTATGACATGGGAGAACATTTCTCCTTAGATGAATTGGGTGCAGCACTTGAAAAGAATAATTTTCGAGTTTCTCGTGCCACACTTTACAATACGATGCGTCTTTTCATTGAATTACGTCTCGTAGTCAGACATCGGTTCATCGGTCAAACCAAGTATGAGGCATGCTATAACAATGAAGATCATATCCATCAGATCTGTACGCTATGCGGAACAGTGACAGAAGTTGATTCCCCAGAGATTGCGGATGCTATAAAGAACACAAAGTTCCACCGCTTTCGCCGAGATGGTTTCTCCTTATATATATATGGAATATGCTCACGCTGCCAAGCTGCCTTGTCGCGTCAGAGAAGCAAGTTTCTTACACAGAAACAAGTAAAAAACTCACATAAAAGCAAATGAACACAGGTAAAGTAGACGTCCTGTTGGGTCTCCAATGGGGTGATGAAGGAAAAGGTAAGGTTGTAGACGTGCTCACACCACGCTACGATGTAGTAGCTCGTTTCCAAGGAGGTCCGAACGCAGGACACACTCTTGAGTTCGAAGGTCAGAAGTACGTGCTGCGTTCTATACCATCAGGCATCTTCCAAGGTGGCAAAGTTAACATCATTGGCAATGGAGTTGTATTAGCTCCAGATCTCTTTATGGGTGAAGCAAAAGACCTTGAGAAGAGTGGACATCCTCTAAAGGAGCGTCTACATATCTCAAAGAAAGCCCACCTTATCATGCCAACACATCGTATCCTCGACCGCGCTTACGAAGCAGCAAAGGGTAAAAATAAGGTTGGAACTACTGGCAAGGGTATTGGTCCTACTTATACTGATAAGATCAGTCGAAATGGTTTACGTGTTGGTGATATCCTCTGTGACTTCGAACAAAAGTATGCTGCTCATAAGGATCGTCATATGAAAATGCTTGCAGCACTTGGTTGGACAGACTTTGAAGGCTTAGAAGAGACTGAGAAGCTTTGGATGGAAGGCATAGCATATATGAAGGAGTTTAAGTTTGTTGATTCTGAAAATGAAATCAACCGCCTCCTTCGTGAAAGCAAGCATATTCTTTGCGAAGGTGCACAAGGAACTATGCTGGACGTAGACTTTGGTTCTTATCCTTTCGTAACTTCTTCAAATACAATTTGTGCAGGTGCTTGTACTGGACTTGGTATTGGTCCTAATAAGGTGGGTAATGTCTATGGTATCATGAAGGCCTACTGTACTCGTGTCGGCTCTGGACCATTCCCAACAGAATTATTTGACGAGACCGGAAAGACGATTCGTAATCTCGGCCATGAGTATGGAGCTGTTACCGGACGTGAGCGCCGTTGTGGTTGGATTGACCTTGTTCAGCTTCGCTACTCTGTAATGGTAAATGGTGTGACTGAGCTTATTATGATGAAGAGTGATGTTCTTGATAGCTTCGAAACTATCAAGGCATGTGTTGCATACGAGTTGCCAGATGGTACAGAGACAAAGGACTTCCCTTACGAGATTGATAATGTGAAACCAATCTACAAGGATTTCCGCGGTTGGAAGAAAGATATGACAAAATGTAAGTCACAGGATGAATTCCCAGAGGAGTTCCGTGAGTATGTAGCTTTCCTTGAGAACTATCTTGAGACCCGCATTGGTATTATCTCTGTTGGTCCTGACCGCGAACAAACGATCGTTTTATAATCTTGTTTAGGCTGTGACTGGCGGTTATAAGCATTCAGAAAAGCTTATATTCGTTTCTCACAGCCTAATATTTTTCATTCGTAAAACAAAAATACAAGACAAATGGCAAACAAACCTTCCATCCCAAAGGGTACCCGTGACTTCGGCCCAGATGAGATGGCAAAACGAAATTACATATTTGATACCATCAAACGTGTTTACGCTCTCTATGGCTTTCAGCAGATAGAGACACCTTCTATGGAGACCTTACAGACGTTGATGGGTAAGTATGGTGAAGAAGGAGATAAACTTCTTTTTAAGATTCTGAATTCAGGAGATTACTTGAAGGCTGTTAGCGATGAAGAACTTAAGGAGCGCAATACACTAAAGATGCAGACAAAACTCTGCGAAAAGGGATTGCGTTATGACCTTACAGTACCTTTTGCTCGCTACGTGGTGATGCATCGTGATGAGTTGCAATTACCTTTCAAGCGTTATCAGATACAGCCTGTTTGGCGCGCTGACCGCCCACAAAAGGGTCGTTATCGTGAGTTCTATCAGTGTGATGCAGATGTAGTTGGTTCAGACTCATTGCTAAATGAGGTGGAATTAATGCAGATTATTGACACTGTATTTACAGAATTCGGTATTCGCGTACAGATAAAGATTAACAATAGAAAGATTCTCACAGGTATAGCTGAAGTAATTGGTGAGAAGGATAAAATTGTTGATATCACAGTTGCTATCGACAAACTTGATAAGATAGGACTTGATAATGTAAACGAAGAACTGCGTAATAATGGAATCTCTGAAGAAGCAATAGAGAAGTTGCAACCTATCATTAAGTTAGAAGGAACCAATGAAGAGAAACTTGATGTTATTGCAGAAGTCTTGAAGGAGAGTGAAACTGGACTAAAAGGTGTTGAAGAAACGCGTTTTATCCTTGAAACATTGAAGGGTTCTGGACTAAACAATGAGATACAGCTCGACCTTACTTTGGCACGTGGATTGAACTATTACACAGGTGCTATCTTTGAGGTTAAGGCCCTTGATGTACAGATTGGTTCTATCACAGGTGGTGGACGTTATGACAACCTAACTGGTATCTTTGGTATGCCAGGTATCTCTGGTGTCGGAATTAGCTTTGGTGCTGACCGCATTTATGATGTTCTAAATACGCTCGACCTCTATCCAAAGGAGAGCGTACAGGGTACACAGCTTCTCTTTATTAACTTTGGAGAGAAGGAAACTGCCTACTGTCTGCCAATTGTTGCAGCTGCACGTAGGGCTGGTATTCGCACTGAAATGTTCCCTGACAAGGCTAAAATGAAGAAACAAATGAGCTATGCCAATGCAAAGAACATTGGTTTTGTTGCCCTTGCAGGTGAAACTGAAATGCAAGAAGGTAAGATAACACTAAAGAATATGACTACTGGCGAACAGGAACTTGTAAAGCCAGAGGAGATTATTAGTAGATTTTAGAAGACACTCCCCTCCCCCTGTTAAGGAGAGGGGGACTTCTTTTTTATTAATGCCTTTTATTAGTCTGCTTAGTAAAGTAAGACACAAGCAGAAGCTAACTATATTACCACTAAACATGAAACGAATCCTTATTCTTTGCTTTATAGTATTAGGCTGGTTACATTCTGCCTTTGCCCAAGTAACATTCAACATTGATGGCTTTTCCAAACAATACTATGGTAAGGTTTATTTCTCTGACACATCAGCAATTTCTTCTGCTGGTTGGGTTGAAGTTTATGACCGCTCTACTAAAAAGAAGCTTATTCATGTTGATGCTGATGAACTATCATTTGATCTTCATGATGGAGAAATTAAAGCAAATATAGCCGAGATTCCATATGGAGAATACAGTGTTTTACTCTATGAAGACTATAATTTTGATGGAGTAAAGGACTTTGCTATTATGGATGGGTTCAACAGTTGTTATGGTGGACCATCCTTTCAAATATTTTTAGCATCGGGAAAAGACTTTGTTTATAATGAAGGTTTCACTGAATTAGCACAAAATAATTGCGGTATGTTTGTGGTTGATGCTAAAAACAAAGTTATATCTACAATGACGAAAAGTGGTTGTTGTTTGCACTATTACTCAGATTTTATAGTAGAAAACAATAATCCAAAGCTTATCCGCACACGCACTGACGACTGTCTTAAAGCCCCTATTTGCACTACAACAATAGAAGAATGGAAGGGAGAAAAGAAGACAAAGACAGTTACCAGTACTATTGATTTAGACAGTGAAATTATCAGCGACTATTTCAAGTTTCATGTTGATAAGGAGAATAAGGATATTATTCTTTGTAATTTTTATGACGATAGACTGTGTTACGTTATTCTTGATGCTAAGCAGAATGTGGAGTTTTACTATCCATTTGAAGAACTACGGCAAACGTCAGACTTTATTTTCTATAGGAAAAATGGTAAGTTAACATTCAAAAATAAGGATGCAAGCTATACTATTTATGACAAGTCTGGAAAAATAGGTGTTGATATTACTTACAAAGGTAAAACTCATCAGTGGAAAGGTAACGCAAAAAGTCGTCGAGGTAGCATAGGAAAACTATTAAAAAGCAGCTTAGATAATGTTGTATATCAATAGCAGAAACGTATTGTTTTAATATTATATCAGAAGAAATTCATTAGCTCCAACCAGAGTTCTGTCTTATTCTTAATTAGGGTAAAGAATCGATCAAGCCTGAAGATAAGACAAGGTAACAACACATATAAAGGGTATCCAGAGACGGGACAACTCATAAAGTAAAATTACATAAGCGTAAACAAAAACTTAATAGGGACAGTAGATATTTAGTGGGGATAGGCATATATTTTGGCAAGTCTAAAAAGAA
>NZ_JACD01000028.1:0-47574 GCF_000517825.1 Prevotella sp. ICM33 | reverse complement strand
AAGACAATTCCGCAAGGATTTATATGTTATTTAAGTTTTACCGGACAGCAATATTATGAATTATATCTTTGCTCCAGACTCTATCTTGTTCAATCCCTTCTGATAGTAGATATAGTAAAGTACGCCTGACAGTGTTAAACCAAATGGGAAGGCAAACCAGACACCGACCAGCTGATAGTTCATAACGACTCCAAAGAGATAGCCTAAAGGAAGAGAAACAACGAAGAAAGATACAAACGCAATCCAGATTAGCGGACGAACATTAGCTGTGCCGCGCATAGCATTGGCATAATTACACTGCAAGCCATCACCAAACTGATAAATCATAAATGGAATAATCGTCATAGAGACCATTGAAATAACGTTTACGTTATCAGTGAAAAGTCCACCAATGATATGACGGCAAATGAAGATTGGCACAGAAGTTAGTATGGCAAGCAAGAAGACTAAATGAATTCCAGCCGTTGCTGTTCTTCTTACAGCAAGATAGTCACGTTGTCCCATGAAGTTACTAATGCGTACTGCTACCGCTGCTGCCAAGCCATAGTAGATCATGTAGCCTAACTGTGAAATCGTCAACATAACCTGATGAGCCGCTAAGGATTCTGTACCGAACCAGCCAACCATCAAGCTTGAAAGGCTAAAGGCAGCAGTTTCCATACCCATTTGTAATGCTAAAGGAATACCAAGAACAGTAATCTGCTTGAAGTCTGCATATTTCACCTGGCCTAAACTCCATCCTTTCTTGTATTCTTTATATTTCTTACTAAAGAAGAAGATGCCTACCATAATGAAAGCCATCACGATACGTGAAATCATTGTAGATAGTCCTGCACCAACCAGTCCCATCTCTGGAAGTCCTAAATGGCCATAAATCAGTATCCAGTTGCCAAAGATATTCATCACATTTCCAGCAACAAGAATCCACATTGCCACCTTTGTGTCAGTGATACCATCGGTAAACTGGCGGAAAGTATTAAACCAACATACAAATGGGAGAGATACAAGTTGGATAAGGAAGTAAGGGCGAATGAGTGGTAATAACTCTTCTGGCTGTCCCAAACGATAAATATTCAAGTACAGAACAATCATAATGGCAGATAAAAGTATTGCCATACAGGTGTTTGCTGCAGCAGCACTCTTCATTACCTCACCAATACGATGAGTCTTATCCTGTCCGTATAGGATACCAACAAGTGCTGTAATAGCATATGTAAAGCCAATAGCAAAAATAATGACCAACGTAAACATATTGTTGACAAATGCCGCTGCAGCCAATTCTTCTGTACTATGATGTCCAATCATAAGCGTATCGGCAAAGTTAAGAATTAGGTTTCCTAATTGTCCGATAATGATTGGAACGCCTAAATAAGTAAGGTTACGATAGTGTGTTTCGTACTTTGAAAATTGATATGACATACTAATTTTTGCTATTTATTATCCCAAGTGTGCTGCAAAGGTACGAAAATATTTTGTATTTTCATACAATTTTCATAAATTACTTAATCTTAGTTTATGATAAAAAAAAGAGAGGTATAGAGTAAGAAAAGACTACTTTATCTATTCTTAGGCGGTTTATTTATAGGGTGAAAAGAGTGTTTTTACAGGTAAGAGAGTACACCTTTATTATATAAGAAACATAAAATCAACCCAAAGTCTTTTCATGAAATAATTAGGAGTAAAGCCCTCTAATATTATCGCTTTAACCCGAATCGGTTAGGAAATAAAACCATAGTAAGAAGAACTATACATATTGTGCTCTAATGACCGATTCGGGTTTAATCATATTGAGGACGATAATGCACAAACGAAAGGAGGAGACCCTATGGTCTCCTCAAAACAATATAGTATTTGTTTTAATGATTTACAAGTCAAACTTGTAACCCAAAGTAATCTGGAATACGCTGTTCTTATTCTTGTAGTTCTCAAAAACCTTGGTCAAACCCCAGTTGTAACGAGCGTCAAGTTGGAAGTTGTTGTATTCGTAAGAGATACCTACAGGAATAGAGAAGTCAACTGACTTTGCTTTAATATCATTAGTAGAACTTCCTGTTCCAAGGAATGTGTTAGCTTCTGCCTTAGTAGTGCTACTAACCAAGAAGCCAGGTTGAACACCCAATTTAACAGCCAAACCCTTTGTTACATAAACGTTTGCCATAATTGGAACGTTAATGTAATCAAGCTTATATGTATTCTTAAATGTCTGTTTCAGAACAGAATACTCCTGCTTAGCACCTTGCATAGAGTAGAGAACTCCTGCACTTACAGAGAAGATGTCACTTGCTTGATACTCGCCTTCAACACCAGCAGCAAGACCAATACGTGGATCTGAATCTTTTATTTCTGTGAGGTTAGCAATGTTTACACCAACCTTTGGCTGAAGGTTGAATGAACCAACTGCATGCTGTGCGAATGTAGATACTGATGAAAGCATCAGTGCTGCTACAACTAAAATCTTTTTCATAACTCTTTGTTTTTTTATTAAGTATATTTTATTCTATAGTTATCCTTTATTATTCTCCTCATCATAAGCCTTTTAAAGCTTCCAATAGAGAAGTTTTATATTGAATATTTCGTTAATTATGTGCGCAAAGTTAAACGAAACTAATGTAACTTCAAAGGTTTTTGCGTTAAATATTATTTATATGATACAACAACAAAGAAAATACATATAAAAAGATGGATTGAAAAAGATTTTTCTTTCAATCCATCTTATTGTATACCTAATACTGACCTTATAATCTTTATGAGGATTATAAGATTCTAATATTTACTTCACCTGGCAACTAAGTTCCTTACCCTCTGATAGTTCTTTTACACTGCTAAGGGTTGAAACAGCGATGTTGTAGAGTGCTTCTTTTGTAAAGAATGCCTGGTGAGAGGTCAATACAACGTTTGGAACCATCAATAAGCGAGCCAATACGTCATCGTCAATCATCTTGTCGCTTTTATCTTCATAGAAGTACTCTTTCTCCTCTTCATAAACGTCAAGACCAGCTGAACCCACCTGCTTTGTACGCAAGCCTTCGATAAGGTCTTCTGTGTGGATAAGCTGACCACGACCAGTATTTATAATCATCACACCCTTCTTCATCTTTGCAATACTTTCCTTATTGATAAGGAACTTTGTGTCTGGTGTCAATGGGCAGTGGAGGGAGATGATATCACTATTCGCATAAAGTTCGTCAAGCTGAACAACCTTCACATTATACTGCTTTGCAAACTCTTGATCTGGATAGAGATCGTATGCCATAATATTCATACCAAAGCCGTGAAGAATCTTTATAAGCTCTTTGGCAATACGACCCATACCAACAACACCTGCTGTCTTACCATACATGTCGAAGCCTAACAAACCATGTAATGTGAAGTTTCCATCACGTGTACGGTTCACAGCACGATAAATCTTACGGTTAAGACTTAGCATCAGTGCTACAGCATACTCAGCAACAGCATGTGGAGAGTAAGCAGGTACGTGTGTCACCTTAATACGACCTTCAGCAGCCTTAAGGTCAACATTATTGAAACCAGCACATCGAAGCGCTACAAGTTTTACACCATTGTTCACTAATTCATCAATAACTCTTGCATCGCACTCTGCATTTACGAAAATACAAACCACGTCTGCACCCTTTGCCAAAGGCACAGTACTAATACTGAGACGCTCTTGATAATAGCGAATATCGAAATTATAATCCTTGTTTACTTCGTTGAAAGACTCGATGTCATACGACTTTGCGTCGAAAAATGCTATCCTCATTGCTATTTACCTAAATTTAATTATTATAAGTGCTATAGATAATCCTTTATACGATAAAAGGATTTCTTTATTCTTTCTGATTCCTCAGGTAATCATCCAACTTACTTAAGACAATGCAAAGGTACATATAATTTGTAATTCTTGCAAATAATTATCTTTTATAGTTGTTCGTTATGAGATAGAATAGTTTACCATTTTGTAGAAATGAAAGCTATATTACTATGATAGTTTTAATTTTATTTTGCTGTCACTTTTAACACTTTAAATGAATCTGTTATAAACCAATGAGTTACAAGTCTTTTTTAGATGATAGGAGTGACAGGAGATCTATTTTAAAGAATTTGTGATGTTATAAGAAAGTAGAAGTTTGGAATGAATTGATGAGGTCGTGTATAATGGCTCAGAATTACTCATGATTAAAAGTAGAATGTAGTTGTTTTCACTTTGATAACAAACCTTATCTACAAGTCTCTTTTCTTCGCTTAGAAAAGAGTCATTATAAAGTTTTCTCCTCTTTCCTTATCTATGTTTAAAGGCTCAGCACATATGGTGCGGAGGCACAGCACCAATGGTGCGGATGGTGAACACCAATAGTGCGAACGGAGAAGAGTGAAACGAAATAAAGTATTCTAATGATACGAATAGTAATTTCTTGCTTGTTTTTAATAGAAGTTTTAATTTCAATGGGACCTATAAATTGAACGGTAAATTTGCTTTTTATGTTGTAAATGATTATCTTTGCTTTTTCAATAGCTTATTATCAAACCTATTAATAAAACACCATCGATGATGAACCATAAAACAGGATTATATAAAACAGATGCGATACGGAGAGTATACAGAATGGAATTGAGGAGAACCTCTAATAACTATCTTAGAGGAATACTCTGTTGTGTATTTTTGTTACAAGCATATATGCTCAATGCACAGATGTCAACAGAGGTTGTATATGTTAAAAACGGAATCGTAAAAAGCTTTTATGAGGTATATGATAATCAATTACAAGGTGGGGGAATTACTTATCGTCACATTGGACGTACGATTTCATTGAACAGGAAAACATATCCCTTCTATGTAAATTTAGAAGATAATGCCAGTATTAGAAGGTTTATAAATCCTAAGGATACTATTGGTTATAAACAATTTTACAATGAGGATTTTGCTTTAGATGCTCAAAAGGGTATTTATAAATATGATTTAGGACTTTCGCCATTTGAATACACGTATGATAGCGTTGTATCATCATCGGGGTGTTGGTATTATCCAAAGAGGAATCGCAAACAGATAATAGCTTGTTATTACTTTTCAGGATATGTAATTCTATATCATGTAGATATAAAGAAGAAGGACATTGACTCACACTATAGGATTAATAAAATGCTTGAACAAAAGACATTTATGATTCTGAAAGAAGCAGAAACATTAGATTATATACCTTTAAAGGTTACCTCGTCAATGGGGTTGAGAAACACCCCAGTTTATTCTATATTTCGTTACTTAGAGGAATAATAAAAGGTCAATTGGAGAATCATTTTTATTGAGTTTGAGTTCATATTGGTCTAAACTTATTAAAGGAGTGTTCGAATATGCTTCAGATATTCATCTACTTGTGGGTCTGACATACGCTTCCATATATCTCCTAATAACGCAACACCACCAAAGTGCCATTCTTTGACAAGTGGGATGTTTTTAGCAGTTATACCTCCCAAGGCAATTACTTTTTCGTCAATTACATTCTCTACGGCAGCCTGCTTAAGTAAGGTTGGGGAGAAGGCTGCATGATATCCAACTTTAGAAATACTATCAAAGATAGGACTCAAGAATACATAGTCTTTTGACTCTTTTTGTGTAATAACTTCCTCTATTGTATGACAGGAGCAAGAGATGCTTCCATGAAAAGCATTCGGGGCCACAGAACAGCGCCGATTCAAATGAATACCATGAAGCTTATATTCTTCTGCCAATTCAAAATGTTCGTGCAGAACGATTCGACTGTGCCACTGCTCTGGTATTTGAAGAAGAAGCTGCTTGTAGGCTTCTAATGATGCTTCTGGTTTACGCAGATGCAATAAGTCAAGCCCTTGTGAAAAGAGTTTACTTATGAAAGTAGTCTCTCCCGATAAGAATTCGGGAGAGGTAATGGTTATCCATTTCATTAGATGATATTTATTTCTTTAGTTTCTCTATAATTAAATCGGCTACCTTCTTGCCTGATAGTAACATACCACCAAATATTGGACCCATTCTTGGAGTTCCTGCTACGGCTGAAGAAGCCATACCACAGACATAGAGTCCAGCGTAAATTTCACGTGTACCTTCAACAACCATACGCTCACCCTCAGCCACATCCAAGGACTTTTCACCCACAACTCCGCCTGTAGCAGTGTCAAGTTGAATACCATTCTTACGTGCCACAACTTTACATATCTCGCTGTCGTGACCAGTACCATCAATCACACATTTAGACATGATGTTTAATGGGTCAACATGTAGTCCTTCACGAAGGACTGGAGTCCAGTTGACTACAACACCACTTACAACATCATTCTTGAAGACAACATCTTCAACAGAATAGCAGTTGAAGATTGTTGCACCAGCATGAGCTGCATGATAAAGCAAAGCGGAGGTACTTTCAACGGAGTCAATGGTATAAAGTTCGTTTTCATAAGGCTGATAGCTGATGTTGAAGTCCTTGACAATGTGCAACGCTTCTTCCTGTATAACGATTTGGTTGAACATCATTGCGCCACCCCACATACCTCCGCCAGGTGACAGCTTGCGATCGAACAGAGCAGTTCTAAGCCCTGCTTTTGCCAGATAATAAGCTGCAACGATGCCAGAAGGACCACCACCAACGATGGCAACATCGAGTTGTAAATTACGCTGAAGTTTGTCGAAATAGGTACTAATAATACCTTTTGATACTTGTGTCTCAATCATAATAAATTTATATTTATGGATAATTGTTATTCTTTTGCTTATTCCTCACAGTTCTTGAGAGAATGACTAATACGTGCAGCACAGAAGTGTGGACCGCACATTGTACAATAGTTTGCATCAACAGAGTTGCTTGCTTTGTAATATTCAAGCGCACGCTCAGGGTCGAGTGCTAAGTTAAACTGGTCCTTCCAACGAAAGTCGTAACGTGCTTTACTCAATGCATTATCACGGATAGAAGCACTTGGATGTCCCTTTGCAAGGTCTGCTGCGTGGGCAGCTATCTTATAAGTGATGACACCAATACGAACATCATCTTTCTCTGGTAGGGCAAGATGTTCCTTTGGTGTTACATAACATAGCATGGCAGTACCATACCATCCGATGAGAGATGCACCAATAGCAGACGTGATATGATCATAAGCTGGAGCAATATCTGTGACGAGTGGCCCTAATGTATAGAAGGGTGCACCATGGCACTTATCAATTTGTCGTTCCATATTCTCCTTGATTTTATGCATTGGAACATGACCAGGTCCTTCAATAAAGACCTGTACATTCTTATCCCATGCACGCTCAACCAATTCACCCATCGTGTCAAGTTCGGCAAATTGAGCAGCATCATTCGCATCGTACGTACAACCAGGACGTAGTCCGTCTCCCAACGATATAGCAACATCATACCTTGCACAGATATCACATATATCATCAAAATGCTCATAGAGAAAACTCTCTTTTTGATGTTCCTTGCACCATTTAGAGATAATACTACCACCACGACTTACGATACCTGTCAATCGATTGTCGGCAAGATGTATATTCTTTAATCGTATGCCACAATGAATTGTAAAATAGTCTACTCCCTGCTCACATTGTTCTATCAAAGTATCACGGAAGATTTTCCAGTTAAGAGCTTCAATCTTTCCATTAACTTTCTCAAAAGCTTGATACATAGGTACAGTCCCAACTGGCACAGGACAGTTACGAAGAATTCGTTCTCGTGTCTCATGAATATCCTTACCTGTAGATAAATCCATTAATGTATCACAACCCCATTTACAACTCCAAACCGCCTTTTCAATCTCTTGTTCAATGTCTGAAGACGTAGAAGAATTGCCGATATTGGCGTTTATCTTTACCAGAAAGTTCGTCCCGATAATCATCGGTTCAGATTCTGGATGCTTTTTGTTAGCAGGTATTACAGCCCTCCCTTCGGCAATTTCCTTGCATACAAACGCTGGAGTGATACGCGTACTGATACCCAACTCCTCACAATTCATATTCTCTCTGATGGCAACATATTCCATCTCCTCAGTTATTATACCCTGTTTGGCAAAATACATTTGGGTCTCTCTTTCCTTACGTTTTATGACCCAAGGCTGTCGAAGTTTAGGCAGTCCGCACTCTAAGTTGATATCAATATTAGGATCACTGTAAGCACCACTGGTATCATATATATACACAGGAGCATTGTTTTCCTCACATCTTTCTCCCTTCTTGATAGTAACAGTAGGAGTAAGATGTACTTTACGCATACCCACTTTGAGCTCAGGATAGAGTCTTCCACTTAGGTAAACCTTCTCAGAGGAAGGATAGCTAAATTTGAATTCCGTTTTCATTTATTGTTTGATTTAAGTTTATTGATAAATCTTTTCATGGTGGTAACTGGGGTATCATCATTGTTAGCATTAAGGATAGCACCACTAACAGCTACACCACTCACCCCTGTCTGCATTATATCCGATACATCTTGTAGAAGTATACCACCAATAGCAATGATAGGGGTATAAATTCCGTAAGTATTCATTTGCTCTATGATACGGCTATAGCCATCTAACCCTAAGATAGGAGATAGCTTTTTCTTGGTAGTCGTAAAGCGGAAAGGACCGCAACCAATGTAGTCTGCTCTAGCAGAATAAATACGTTTGATATCCTCAAAAGTATTTGCTGTACCACCAATGATTTTATCCTTTCCAAGAAGACGACGTGCTTTATCGATAGGCATATCGTTCTTACCAAGATGCACACCATCAGCACCTGTCCTTTCTACCAGTTCTACATAATCATCAAGAATAAAGACTGCATCGTATTGTCTGCATAGTTTTCTCGTACTTTTAGCAGTCTTCAGAACCTCCTCTTCTGAAGCATCCTTCATTCGAAGTTGAATCCATCGGCATCCTCCTTCGAGTGCCATTCGAACGCCATCTATGTAATCATAGCGTTCATTGGCATGTGTAATAAATTGTATCATAAAGTTATTTGTTTCTCTGGATTAAACAAATGGTTGACAGGTCCGTGTCCTTCGCCTATATGAATATCCTTACCAGCCGCCAATGCTTGAGAAAGATAGTTCTTTGCAGCAGCTATGGCATCAGTTAATTCCAGTCCACGTGCTATAAACGAAGTGATAGCAGAGGATAGTGTGCAACCTGTTCCATGAGTGTTTCGGGTGTCTATTGTCTTACGGGTAAAGGTTTGTACTATTCCATTAGCCATATATAGCCGGTCAATCTTTCTATCTCCTGTCATATGTCCTCCTTTTATCAGAACAGCTTTACACCCCAAACTCAAGATTCTTTGTGCTGCTATATCCATATCATCAATGGAATTTATTTTCATGTTAGACAATATTTCTGTCTCAGGAAGATTAGGAGTCAATAGAGTAGACATAGGAAGCAAAGAGTCACAAAATAGTTCTAAAGCATCTTGTTTCATAAGTCTAAAGCCACTCGTAGATATCATAATCGGATCAATCACTATCGGAATGTTCGGATAAAATTTCAACGTATCAGCTATGGCGTGTATAGTAGCACAATCATTTACCATCCCAATCTTTACAGCATCAGGTTTTATATCGTCCATAACCGCCTTAATCTGGTTGGCAACGATAAGAGGATTCACTCCATGAACAGCCTGTACACCTTTCGTATTTTGCACAGTAATAGATGTAATAGCAGTTGCTGCATAGACACCCAAGGCTGACATAGTCTTTATGTCTGCTTGTATTCCAGCTCCACCGCTACAGTCAGAGCCTGCAATTGTCAATGCACAAATATATCTCATGCACCATATCGGTTTGTAGAGGTACGTCTATTGCAGTTTTTCAAAAGATGATACGAGATAGAAAACAGTCTCATTAATGACAAACAATATGTAAGTATAGAATGAGACAATCCCTGCGGCTGCATTATCAGCGTCAGGTTCTATGGGTATAATCTCAGCAACACAACCGTGAAGCACCCCTTGTTTCTTAATTTATTTATCGGTTGACAAAAGTATATGTTATTACTTAAATAGGAAATAGTTACCTAAGATTTAACTTATATTTAACGTTTAGTACGCCATATTATATAGTTCTCTCCCCAATTAAAAGACTATGTTTTCCAAGGAGTTGATGCTCCGCACATGTGGTGCTAATGGTAGACACCAATGGTGTTGGGTGCTAAATGCCTTGCAATAGTTAGCCAACGTAAAAGCTATTTATTATTGCCATACCTCATGGTATAGTCATTATTCCCTATTCTTGACCTTTTTATAGGAGTTTTCGGTACATATATTGCAGAAAAATATGTAATTTTGCACTTATATTAGCGTTAATCAACACACATATAAATCGTGAATAATTCTTCCACTATAAAGGGTTATGGTTATGCCAGCCTTTCTGCAATTACGTTCGGTACTATCCCGCTTTTCTCTATTCCTGTAATGGAGTCGGGAATGTTACTGCCGTCAGTTTTAATCTATCGTTTCGCCTTCGGTTGTCTTTTTATGATGGCAATCCTCTTATGGCGTAAGCAAAATCTACATATACGATGGGGAGATGGACTCCGTATCACATTCCTTTCGATTCTGTATGCTGTGTCGGCTGTATGTCTTTTCAGTAGTTACGAATATATGCCTGGTGGTATAGCTACTACCCTGCTATTCTCTTATCCGGTATGGACGGAGGTTCTTCTCATTCTTTTCTTTAACGAAAAACTTACAATTCGCATATCCTTAGCTATTTTACTTGCTATTGCCGGTGTGGCTTTTCTTGGTGGAATAGGGCATACAGACGGTATTAAGTCGATGTGGGGTGTTACACTTGCCATGTCTTCAGGACTGCTGTATGCTATCTATATGGTACTCTTCCCTAACATGCGTATTCGTAAGTTGCCGGCGTTGAAGGTTAATTTCTACATCTTTTTTATGGCTATGTTGCTACTCATCCTTTATGCAACATTTACGACAGGAGGGGTACAACGAATTACGAATGCAGACTCTTTCCTTTCATTGATACTACTGGGTTTGATTCCAACCACTATCAGTAACGTTACGTTGGTTCGTTCACTCACCTTGATTGATTCTGCCAGTGTTGCTATCTTAGGAGCCTTTGAGCCTCTCACTGCAATGACTATTGGTATCACACTAATGGGTGAACCACTCACAACATCTATTATTATTGGTTGTGTACTTATCATTACTTCCGTAATAATTCTTATCACAAAGGGTAAAACCTTACCTAATCCTCTTAGGAAATATGCCGAACATCAAGAATAAAAACATACTATGGCATCTTCTTGCCATTGCTATTGTCGCCATATGGGGCACTACCTTTGTAAACACAAAGGTGCTTTATAACAGTGGGTTAACACCGTTGGAAATCTTTTTCCTACGCTTTGTTATTGCCTATATTTGTATATGGTTTATCTCGCCACATCAGCTTTTTTCTCGTACATGGCGTGATGAATTAATTATGGTTTTATTAGGTATAACGGGAGGTTCAGTGTTCTTCCTTGCAGAAAACTATGCCGTGGGACTTACTTATGTTAATAACGTTAGTTTTATTGTTTGTACTGCACCACTGCTTACAGTACTACTTGGTATCACCTTTGTGAAGAGTATCAAAGCAAGTTGGTCATTGATTCTCGGTTCGTTGATAGCCTTGATGGGTGTTGCTATCGTTATCTTCAATGGTAGTTTTGTCCTACATCTGAATCCTTGGGGCGACCTCCTCACGTTATTGGCATCACTATGTTGGGCTGTTTATTCCTTACTGATGAAGAAGATATCAAACAGTTATTCAGCTGTTTTTATAACACGTAAGATATTCTTCTACGGACTTGTAACGGTATTGCCAGCCTTTCTTTTTGACCCATGGACGGCAACCACCTCCATGCTTCTCACACCGAAAGTTATCTTAAACCTATTGTTCCTTGGTCTTGTAGCGTCTTTCCTTTGCTTCGTTCTGTGGACATTAGTCATTGCGAAGATTGGTGCCATGACATCATCGAACTATCTATATCTAAACCCTATCACCACAGTAGCAACCAGTGCTATCTTCCTCAACGAGCCAATGACAGCCATAGCCTATGTCGGAAGTGCATTGATATTAATAGGTGTGGCGGTATCGAATAAATAATAGTAGTATTTTGTAGATACTAACTATTAGATAAGAAACTGGAAGGGGAGCAAGTTCTCCTTTCTATAAGTCCGTCTTAAACTATATTGTCTTTCAATAATAACTTAGTCATAATATGAGAAAAATAGTATTGATTACTGGTGCTACCAGTGGAATTGGCGAAGCCTGTGCACGTAAGTTTGCACAAGGAGGGTATGATGTTATCATTACTGGGCGTAGAGCACAACTTCTTGCTAACTTAAAGAAAGAACTCGAAGCAGAAGGAGTGAGAGTGTTAGCACTTGCTTTTGACGTACGAAATCGTAATGCAGCAACTGCAGCTATCAACAGCCTACCACTTGAATGGCAGCAGATTGATGTCTTAATTAACAATGCTGGTTTGGCTCTTGGCTTAGAACCTGAATACGAAGGTAGCTTTGAAGATTGGGAAACGATGATTGATACCAATATCAAAGGACTCTTAACCATGACACGCCTTGTTGTTCCAAGAATGGTAAAACGTGACAGCGGACATGTTATTAACATCGGTTCTGTGGCTGGCGATGCAGCCTATGCGGGCGGTAATGTCTATTGTGGTACAAAGGCAGCGGTAAAGACTATTACCGACGGACTCCGTATTGACCTTGCACATACCTCTGTACGTGTGACGAATGTAAAACCAGGATTGGTAGAAACCCACTTCTCTAACGTACGTTTTCATGGCAATGATACTCGTGCTGAAAAGGTATATGAGGGTGTTAAGCCACTTACTGGCGCCGATATAGCTGAGGTTGTGTTCTATGCTGCTTCCGCTCCTGCGCATGTTCAGATTGCTGAAGTGCTTGTTCTTGCTACGCATCAGGCAAACGGAAGTGTGCTACATAGAGACACATCAAAGTAAGTCTTTCTTTTCCACCTTGCATAAGGGTAGCATTTAACACAAAGAAGAGAGGACACTTCTACTTTTAAGAGTGATATAAGAGGATATATTAGTTACGGGAATACAAGTTTATAGTTTATTATAGATGTATCTAATAGACGTATAAACTTATATTCCCATTTGTCTTATAAAGTACAGAAGACAAGATGAAGCTTAAAATGATTGAACATAAAGTATCTGAAGGGTTAGACTATGAGGTCCGTTTTAATAACTTTCATTGTGGTCTTTTAGTAAATATGGAATATTGATAGATGATGATTCATATACAAAAATACCTTTGTAAAGCGATTTGTTGTACGCTGAGTTTTGCGAATTACCTTTCAAGCAAAAATGTAATTGGGTTGGAACAAGACTTATGCTATTTATGATTTTGATATGAAACGGAGAGGTTTGCGTTTGGACTTAGTACTTCTTTTAATGAAGCGTTAAAGTATAATCAATATCTATTTGTTTACACTAATAAATTAAAGTAATGGGATTATATAGTATATCTGGGCTTCTGACTATATGTTTGTCTTGCTATCTCTTTTATTGCTTGAGGAATTCTCAAAGGAGAAATACTTTGATTTCTTCAGTTGCATATATTTCTTTATGTGTTATTTTTATCTTAGGTCTTGTAGGATTGTTTAATAAGGTCTTAGAGGGGACGAACTATATAATAGTGGGTATCATTATGATATGGTTATGTTCTAAGGCTCATAATTCTGGAGGAGGTGGCGAATATATGTATATAAGAGGGTGGATAGGTGCTATCATCTCATTGATATATGGAATTTTAAAGATTTTAAATTTGATATAAATGGGATGAATCTCATACCATCACTTTTACTATATCCAACCTTAAAGATAATCACACTATAGCGAAAAATGTTTACATTACTCCTCTATATACCTGTAGAAATCAGGTGAAAAAGTACTATTTCATTTGCCTTTGTAACTGTCTTGCTATTAAGATGTTACAAGATTGCATGAGAAAAGGTGCTTAATTGGCCTTCAAAAGGGCGTTAGTAAGACTTCAAAAGGGCACCTTTTGCAAGCTAAAAGGGCGTCTTTTCAAAGCCAATTAAGCCTTAATAAGAATTGGATTAGTGAAAAATGTTTACAAATCAGATTATTCTTTCTGCTGTAAAGGGTTCTACTTCTCTATTATATCAATAAAGAGCATTGTATGCTAAAACCTTTTCTTAGAATATTTATTATTCCTTAGACTTCTTCTCACGAGCAGTCTTAATCCTATCTTGAATCATCTGATAGTGTGAGATAGCATGTTTACGAGCATTGATAATCTGGAACCTATAGACAAAGCAGGTTGTCACAAAATATACAGCTGCTTGTATCCATAACGCACGAACTTCTGGCAATACATCATCAATGGTAGCACCCATAGAGGCTATTCGTAAATATCCACGAACGCCAAAGGTGGAAGGAACAAGCCAACTGACACCCTGCCAGCCACCAGGAATACTACTCTGTGGCCATGAAGCTCCTGTAAGGAAAAGGAAAGGGATAGAGGTAAAGACCACTAAAAGCATCACATTCTCACGATAACGCACAAGACACGAGATAGTCATACCGAAGAAGATAACTGCTAATAGATATGGCAACAGAAGCCAAAAGAGGTCAGCAGGATGGGCAAGCATAGTGAAGTTAAACAAATGGGGTACAACCATTGTTACGTATGCTGCCATAACACAATAAATCATGAAGTAGCAAGAGGATTTGCCAAGTACTATCTTCATAATTCCATTGTAGTGTTTACCGATAGGGACAAGGTCTTGGAAACGGTTGTTTTCACGTGCTGTACCTGCTGATAAGCCAATTCCGAGAAGTAATGTTTGCTGTAGAATAAGAATCAACACACCAGGAAGAATAGCATTACCATAACCTCCCGTTGTGTTAAAGATAGGCTCTGCATCTACTATCATTGGTTCGGTGCTGACCTCTTCATCTCTTTTTGTAAACGATAAGGAATGTTCTTTCTTTATGTCAGTACCCATTTCCATTGATACTGCCAATGCAGTCTGATAGATAGCCTTATAGGTAAGCATCAGACTCATATCACAATACACGCCCACATGAGCCTTTTCACCACGATGCAAAGTGCGATCAAAGTCACTTGGAAAGTAGAGTACACCATGTACAGCCTGTTTTCCTACCAATGCTTCAGCCTCCTGCAGGTTATTACAATAGTAGGCAGCACGTACATCAGGTGACGCATCAAAGTCTTGAATAAACTCACGTGAAGATGAAGAGTGAGATAAATCGACAATAGCGACAGGAACCTCACGCACCACCTCATTATTATATATCCATGAGTAAAGCAGTGGATAAGCCAAAGGTACAACAAGAAAGAATATTAATACTCCTTCGTCTTTAATCGTACTCTTCGTCTCCAACCACCATATATAACAAAGAGAAGACAGAAAACTCAGTGGTCCTGAGCTTGCTTTCTTTTTGTTAATAGACTTCGTTGTATTCTTTGTTTCTGACATAATTGACAGTTTGTTAAACCCTCTTCTTTGAGAGATTATTTAATCAGAGATGAGTAATACACATAAATATAACTATTTATGGAACTTTTCCTTTGATAAAATTCTGTACATAAACTCATCCTTTATGACCGTTAGTGGCTGACACTTGCATATCTTTAAGGTATATACACATATTCAACCATTGCTCGTTTAATATTTCTAATCACAAGGATTGGCAGTGAGGCAAAAGCTACCAGTGCTATGACATTCACCCATGCATTTATCAAAGGATAACCATTGAAGATACAGATTTGATAAATCATATAGTAATGGCGCAATGGTATGATCTGTGCCAAGGCTTCAATCATACCGTCCATAGCAAATAGTGGGAAGGTTGCACCACAGGCAGAGAAACCTACCACAGCCCAAAGAGAACATATACTCATTGACATTCGCAGAGAAGGCATCAATCCAAAGACAAAAACACCGAATCCCTGAGATGACAGTACAGTAAGTATGGCAAGGAAGATGAACATACCCAGCCCACCAGGGTGTGGAAAGTTTAGATAACCATAGACATACCATTCATATCCTAAGAATATGGTTAAGAAGATGAGTGTCTGTGGTAATAGTTTACCTGTAAGTGCTAAAAAAATATTATTTCCAGCCATAGACATCCACTCATTAGCTCTACCAAACTTTAACTCGGTACCGATAGAGTAGGCGGTAATGAGAAACATGAATAGCACCAGAATACCGGGAATCATAATACTACTTAAATAAACATTATAGTTCATCCAAGGATTACCAACCATGTGTACATCGAGACCTATTGGCTGAATGATTGTTTTAATCTCATCAGGCGTCTTTCCAAGCATCTGCAACTTAGCTGCACCAACAGCTGCAGAACTAAGAGTAGTTACAGTCTTGAGGTCTTTGAAAATCATACCTCCCGCAACGAGTGTCACATTACTATAATAGAAAGATACCTCTGGCTGCCGCTGAGAAACAAGCTTAGCCGTTGTTCCTTCTGGGATATAGAGGAAACCATATATCTCATTGCGCTGTATGGCTTTACGTGCTTCAGATACATTGTTGTAATGCCCTGCGACACGAGTACTTTGAAAACCATCCAACTGACGAATCATAGCACGTGTAACAGAAGTGTTATCGTTGTCGACAACACCACAAGGGAGTTTCTCTGGCTGCCCAGTACTCATCAGAGATGTAAAGAAAAAGATGATAACAAGAGGAAAAACCACCATACAACAGATGTAGATGGGGTTATGTATCATCAATCTAACTTCACGAGCAGAGAGATTAACAATCCTTCTTATGTATAAGAGTAACTTCTTCATTATGATTAAAAAGCCTCCTCAACTCCCTCTATAAAAGGATATTATGTGAGGAAAACTGCCTTTAAATGTCTTTGTTAGATGGTCTTTAAATAATGATTTCTTAATAGCTTATTAGTAAAGCAAGCCCCTCTGTCTTTAGTATTAAGCCTTAGCACCATTGGTGTTAGCCATCAGCACCACATGTGTTTACCATCAGCACATCTATGGAAGGTGCTAAGAGAGTTTTTTATTTTGCCATTATTCGATAACTGATTGTTACTTAAAAAACAACCAATTTTATCCCGTTAGGCAACTCCCCTCCTTTGGAGGGGCTGGGGGAGGTCCTACTTCTTTAGTATCAACGACATACCAGGCTTTAAACCTTCAACCTTCTTTGTTGGTTTTGCCTTAACTTGGAATGTCTTTAAATCATACTGTCCATTGGTCTTAGTAGCCTTCCACACAGCGTAAGAACCTTTATCCTTTAAGGAGGTTACACGCAGTTCAATATTCTTATCAAGAGCAGGAACAAAGGCTTTTAGAACTGTGCCAACCTTCATATCCTTGAGTTGATCCTCACGAACATTAAATGTTCCCCAAATATCATCAACCATTGAGATACTCATAATCGGACTACCTAAGCCGACAAGTTCGCCTACCTTTGGATAGATTGTTTCAACCTCTCCGTCTGCTGTTGCACGCTGTACGGTTTCTTTCAAGACTGAACGAACAACATCAACTGCAGAACGAGCAGCCTGCGCTTGCTTTCTTGCAGCCTCTTTAGTCTCACGCTGGGCACCATTCTTAGCAAGTTCCCACTGCGATTTAGCAACTTGTACACCAGCCTTTGTTGCTTCGTATGCTGCCATAGCCTCATCACGTTTCTGTGCACTCATCACTCCTTCGTCGTACAATCGTTGCATACGACCGTAGGTCTTTTCGGCAATATCATTTGCTGCAATAGCCTGCTGATAAATTTGATAAGCACTTTCTACAGTCTCACGACGTGTAGGACCTTCTGCCAAAGCACTCAAAGCATCTGTTGCACCAGCCGCAGCTTCAGCCACTTTCTCTTGTGTACTTGCTTCAGGGATAGCCAATGTAGCAAGGACGTCTCCCTTGTGAACAAAGTCGCCTTCTTTCACTTTTATATCTGTGATACGGCCTGGGAACTTACAAGCTACACGATATTCACTTACTTCTACTTCTCCTTGTATGGTTTCTTCTGTGCGGTCAATGGTGAAATAACCAATAACGGCCACGATAACTACTACAGAAACAAAGCCTATTACGGCTAAAAGTATGTTATTATGTTGTGATTTTGCTGACATATTTTTGAGGTTTGATTTTTATGTATTAAGTATTTTATTCTTGCAATATGAACCTTTAAGATATGAGTTGGTGGCTTTCTAATACTCCATGAAACGCAAGTCTCAAAGTTCAAACTTGTATTATAAACCGCCAAGAGCCTTTTGCAATCCTGTTTGTGCTAACTTTACGCTGATTTCTGCATCAATGATTGCCATGCGTGAAGTCTGCCAAGCAGTCTGAGCAGCCATAACTTCTGTAACCGTCATAACACCCTCTTTGAAGCCTACGTTAGCACAACGAAGGTTCTCTTCTGCAGCAGCCATATTCTTCTGAGAGGTAGCAAGTTGCTTGTTTGCATCTTTAAGACGGAGTCTGTTCTGCTCTATCTCCAAGTCAATCTTCTTACGTACGTCATCCATTTCTAACTGTGCTATAGTCGTAGCGGTCTTACTTGCGCGTACCTTATATTTGTTTTCTCCCCAATTCCATATTGGTACTTGAACTGTTATTCCAATGTTCCATAAGTCCGTAAAACGTTTCTGAAAACCATTAAAGAGATTCGGATTCGATACGGAATAGCCAGCAGTAAGAAGTACATGAGGCATATAAAGTGAACGAATAAGTTTGGTATTCTGTATGCTCAAATCAACAGCATTCTGTAAGAGACGTAGCTCTGGACGAGCTTCGTTAAGCCCTGTTGTATCTGAAGAAGAGACTGTATAGTTGTCAAACTGCGTTGATGGAGTAGGAGGGAGGTCGGCATCACCTTCATCAGACAGAGGTATATCACCATTCAAATCAAGACCACAAAGTTCACACAATGCCATCTTAGCCAATGATACACCACTTTGAATACGAGCAATTTGCATGTCAGCTGTATTAACAGCTACCTCAACCTTCAATCCATCAGCTCGAGTAGCTACACCCTCGCGTATCATCTTCTTAACATCCTCATTGAGCTTTTGAGCTAAATCACGATAGCGAATTGCTAACGCTTCTTTCTTCTTTAAGGATATAGCAAGCCAATACGCATTATCAACTCCATAGAGGACTAACTGTCGTTTAAGGCTGATATTGTTTTGTGCAATCTGCTCACCAATAGCTGCCATATCGTTAGCTGCTTTGATAGCACCTCCCATATAAATAGGTTGATTGACAACAATACCACCGGCATAGACGTTCTTTGTGTTTGAACGAAATGCGTCATTGATACTTTGTCCAATATTGTTTCCTACCTGAGTGAGTGGTGTCGCAACATTGCTAAAGAGCTGACCAAGTTGCTGAGCCATCTGTGGACTGAGGATACCTTGTTGTGCTAACGAGGTCAAGTTTTGTCCGATCTGACCACCTAACTGCCCAAAGGTATTTGTTCCAAGATTGCTAAATGCATTCTTCTGGTCGTCACTGAGGAGTGATATCTCTCGTGAAAAGTGTTGATAACCAGCAAGTGCGTCAACACGTGGCAGATACTTTGTCTTAGCTGCCTTACGTGTGTTTTCTGCCACATCTACTGTCATACGCGAAACCTTTAGCTGACGATTGTTTTGTAAAGCCAGCTCACGACACTTCTGCAGAGAGTACACCTCCTGTGCATGAATGCCCAAGGTGACACCCAATAACATTGCTATGGTGAATAACTTTTTCATTGTTAAATGCCTCTAAAAAATATCTTTTGCAAAAGTAGCTTTTTTATATTGATTAACAAGGAAAGGTAGGCTGATAATCATTAAAATACAAAAATATGCCTATTTTTAGGGAAATATAGAACAACTTTGGAAATAAATGTTTAACTTTGCAGGATAGGTTTGTATAAAATACAAGTACGAAAACATTTCATACAGTGAACAAAAACAATTTCTTTTATCGTGCGTTTGACCTCTATTATGACGGGTTTCGGCACATGACATTGGGTAAAACACTTTGGACAGTGATAATAGTTAAGTTGGCTATTATGTTCCTTGTGTTAAAGATTTTCTTCTTTCCAAACTTTCTAAAAGCGAATGCGGAAAAAGGAAAAGAGGGTGAATTCATTGAGCAACAACTGATGAAAAGATAACGAGCTTCAGTTATTATCATCAATTATAACCGATAGCAATATATTCAATTCATAACATTTTAATAAATAACAACAAACAATGGAAAACCTACTTTTAGCCATTGATCCTGGAACTGTTGACTGGTCACGTGCACAGTTTGCACTGACAGCCATCTATCACTGGCTTTTCGTTCCCTTGACACTGGGCTTAGCTGTCGTAATGGGAATCATGGAGACTTGTTATTATCGCACCCGAAAGGAGTTCTGGCGTACTGCAACTCGCTTCTGGCAGCGATTGTTTGGTATTAACTTTGCCATGGGTGTTGCTACTGGTATCATCCTTGAGTTCGAGTTTGGAACTAACTGGAGCAACTATTCTTGGTTCGTTGGTGACATCTTTGGTGCACCACTTGCCATCGAAGGAATCTTGGCTTTCTTTATGGAGTCAACATTTGTTGCAGTGATGTTCTTCGGTTGGAACAAGGTTTCAGCGGGCTTCCACCTCGCATCAACATGGCTCACTGGATTGGGAGCAACGCTCTCAGCATGGTGGATTCTCGTGGCTAATGCGTGGATGCAGTATCCTATCGGTTGTACATTCAACCCTGATACGATGCGTAATGAGATGACCTCATTCCTCGATGTTGCGCTGAGTCCATTTGCAATTGACAAGTTCACACATACCATTACTTCTTCTTGGATATTGGGCGCAGCATTCACAGTTGGTGTAAGTTGCTGGTATCTGCTTCGTAAGCGTCACATAGAGCTTGCAAAGGAGAGTATTAAGGTAGGTGCAGCTGTTGGTCTTGTAGCTTCTCTTTTAGCAGGTTCTACAGGTCATAACTCTGCTTATATGGTAGCGCAATCACAGCCAATGAAGCTTGCAGCCATGGAAGCTCTCTATGAAGGAGGTACTGATCAGAGTTTGACAGCAGTTGCTTGGGTGAACCCATTTGAGCAGCCTGATTACATGAACCAGTCTGAACCTCCTATGCGAATAGCTGTACCTAACATGCTTTCTATCCTTGCAACAAAGGATGCTCATGGTTATGTTCCTGGTGTAAAGGATATTATCCGTGGTTATAAGAAGGCTGACGGCACAATGGAACCATCGTTGAAGGAGAAGCAGGAACGTGGTCGTAATGCCATTCAAGCACTTAAAGACTATCGTGCAGGAAAGGACAAAGAGTCTAATCTCAAAGTTCTTGAAAAGGATATGAAGTACTTTGGCTATGGATATATTAAGGATGCTAAGCAGGTTGTACCATTCATTCCTGTTAACTTCTGGTCATTCCGCATTATGGTAGGCCTTGGATGTTTCTTCATCCTTATCTTTGCAGTGATATTGTTTATTGTTTACAAGAAAGATATTACTCGTCCACGTTGGTTACAGAGAGTAGGTATTGCACTCATCCCATTAGCTTTTATTGCAAGTGAGTGTGGATGGCTTGTTGCCGAATTTGGCCGCCAGCCATGGACAATCCAGGATATGCTTCCAACATGGGCAGCAGTGAGCGACCTCTCAAGTGGTGGTATCGCATTCACCTTCTTCCTCTTCCTTGTTCTCTTTACTGCAATGTTGACAGTTGAAGTTAGTATTATGTGTAAGCAAATTAAGAAAGGACCAGAACTATGACATACGATTTTCTGCAACACTACTGGTGGTTCATCATCTCACTTTTAGGTGCGCTACTTGTCTTCCTGCTGTTCGTGCAGGGTGCAAACTCAATGATTTTCCAATTAGGTAAGACAGAAGAAGAGCGCCGTATGCTCATTAATTCAACAGGTCGTAAGTGGGAGTTCACCTTTACAACACTCGTAACATTCGGTGGAGCATTCTTTGCTTCTTTCCCATTGTTCTATAGTACCAGTTTTGGTGGTGCTTATTGGGTGTGGGTATTGATTCTCTTCACATTTATCATTCAGGCTATTAGTTATGAATTCCAGAACAAGGCAGGTAACCTCTTTGGTGTTCGTACCTTCCAGACTGGATTGATTATTAATGGTATTCTTGGTCCATTGCTCTTAGGTGGAGCTGTTGCAACTTTCTTTACAGGTTCTAACTTCATCGTAGAGAAAGGTAACATTACTGACTTCACGCAGCCTGTTATCTCTCATTGGGCAAATGGTTCACGTGGACTTGACGTACTGCTCAATCCTTGGGTAGTTATCTTTGGTATTTCTGTTGTATTCCTTGCACGTATCCTCGGTACACTCTATATTAATAATAATGTGAACGATGACATTATCCGTGGACGTGTTCGCAAGCAGTTGCTCGTTAACACAGTTCTTTTCTTACTGTTCTTCTTGCCTTTCCTTATTGTAACATTGGTAGGTGAGGGCTATGCAGTAAATGAAGCTGGCGTTATCGTTATGGAACCAATGAAGTATCTGAATAACTTATTAGCAATGTGGCCATTAGCTATCATTCTGCTTGTAGGTGTTGTTCTCTTGCTTTTCGGAATCGTTAAGACTGTTCTTAAGCCAGAGTATGTACGTGGTATTTGGCCTGC
Organism: Prevotella sp. ICM33; assembly: GCF_000517825.1. Taxonomy (NCBI): domain Bacteria; kingdom Pseudomonadati; phylum Bacteroidota; class Bacteroidia; order Bacteroidales; family Prevotellaceae; genus Prevotella; species Prevotella sp. ICM33. The sequence goes on along the minus strand of NZ_JACD01000028.1, from coordinate 24,890 downwards.
AGGTATTGGTGTTGTATTTGTTGTTTTGGTTCTCTTCCTCATTGCAGGATGGAACAACACAGCTTACTATCCATCAACAGCCGACCAACAGAGCTCATTGACACTTCAGAACAGTTCTTCAAGTGAGTTCACATTGAAGGCTATGTTCTATGTTAGCTTCCTTGTTCCATTTGTTTTGGCATACATTGTTTATGCTTGGCGTGCAATTGACAAGAAGGCTATTGATCGTAAGGAAATTGCTGAGGATGACCACGCTTACTAAGTTTTAGTCTTCCTTTTCTATACAGATAAAAGCCTATGGGGGTGAGAGAAGTTTCTATTTATGAGCTTCTCTCACCCCTTTCTTCTTATAGAAAGAAGTACTAAACTTGGTTTTAAATTAGTTTGTTTATTAGACAACAACACTCACTTATTTATAAAAAAAGATATTTTTGCGATTGAAATATATTTACAAAAATCTCTATAAAAGGCACTTTTGAACTCAAGAAATGACCATTAAAAACCATAGTTGCAACTATCAGTTAATCAATAGATTACAAAGTCAGAAAACAAAAGGTGCTTAATTAACTTCTAACTAACGCCCTTTAAGGGTTCAATTAAGCCTTTGTTAGAGGTCAATTAAGCCTCAATTGAACCCTTATTGGGCGTCTTTTATTTTGTGTGTTTAGAATTATTTTTACAAAATAACGGTTTTATATCGTATTAATCAAAATGGAATTCAAAAAGTAAAGTTCAAATTTCGATTTATAGAATATGTTTTATATCTTTGCAGAAAATATGCTGCACTCGGCAAAGTGGAAGCAAGCTTCCTTTGCTCTCGTTTGCGTTATTTTTGCAGAAAATAGGTGTATGGATTTGAAGATAAAGATATTAGTTTTATTGATTACTCTATTTCTTTTTGGTGGTTGTTCTTCAGAAGTAAACTATAGTAGTCAAATAATAAACTATGATTTTCATCAATTAGATGGTGTCTTAATCTATAATAGAGATATTGACATGACCATTTTTGAGCTGTTTAGGGAAAAGAGGAGTGGTCTTGTATTTGTAGATAACCAGCTAAGAATAACTAAAAAGCCAAAGAACTATCCCTTACAGGATAACGAGATAATTAAGTTTCTCAAGGCTTATAAGAAATTAAATCTATCGTATTGTTGCATAGATAATGGGAAGATAATAAGAGTGATTTCTAATGGTATTGACTATATAAAAATAAATAAAGGCTATGATGATAAAAGATACCTTTTCGACGCGCATAAGCAAGAGTATGAATATATTGGCAATGATTGGTATGTAAGGAGGATGTAAATAACATAGACAAAAGAAAAATGAAACAGAGATTATTAATTTACACGGTATGGATTGCCATTTTCCTATGTATGTCTATCTTGATTCTTTTCATAACAGCCATAACACAAGGCTATTTTCCATATCTAAATTTGCTGATATACGTACCAATGATTATACTTTCATCTACCTCCTTTGCAGTCATATTTGAAGACAAATGGTGGGTAAGTCTAATTGAAGGTATGATTACAAGTCTGCCAGCTCTTTACTTATTCTATTTTATTTAGATACCGTTGATTGCAGAAAAATGAAAGATTATCATTTTTACTTTTCTTTATTACCTTCTACTTCACCAATTTTTCGTGAAGAATTGTCAGCTAACACGTCGTTGACTATGTTAGTAAGCTGCTCTTTTAACTCATTAATAAATTGAGAAGCATCATACTTCTTTGCTTCAATATCACGAAGTTTCTTCTCCCAGATACCCGTCAATTCGGCTGATGTAAGAAGTTTCTCGTGAATCGTATCAATCAGTGCAATACCAGTCTCAGTTGCTTCTATATTCTTTCTTTTACGACGAATATAATGGCGTTTAAAGAGTGTTTCAATAATTCCTGCACGTGATGAAGGGCGTCCGATACCATTCTCCTTCATAGCAGCACGCAGGGTTTCGTCCTCAACAAACTTACCAGCAGTTTCCATTGCACGAAGCAAAGAAGCCTCAGTGTAATGTTTTGGAGGGGTTGTTTGTTTTTCGGTAAGAGTAGGGGTGTGCGGTCCTGATTCCCCTTTCTTAAAGGTAGGAAGTAGAGGAGAGGTTGTATTGGTTCCTTCTTGGCTATCATCTGATGGAGTAGAGGAGGAGCCTGCAGAGGTATCAGTGCAAACTCTCCAACCCAAATCCAATATTTCTTTACCAGAAACCTTAAACTCTATCTCGTCAACATTACCTAATACTGTTGTCGTAGAGAACTTGCAATCGGGATAAAAAGCAGCGATAAAACGACGCGCAATGAGGTCGTACACCTTTTGTTCAGCATCTGTCAGTCCTTGTGGTAATACACCAGTTGGAATAATGGCATGGTGATCTGTCACCTTTGAGGAATCAAAGACACGTTTTGTCTTAGGCAATGGCTTGCCACCCAACGTCTTCACAATATCGGCATAAGGTTTTTTACCCGCAAATGTAGTCTGAAAGAGTCCGTTCATTATCTGCGGACACTTCGGATAGATATCATCAGAGAGGAACTGTGTGTCAACACGTGGATAAGTTGTAAGCTTACGTTCGTAGAGAGTTTGAATCGTATTGAGTGTCATCTCAGCAGAGAATCCAAACTTACGATTACAATCTACCTGCAGAGAGGTGAGATCATAAAGCTGTTTTGGCTGTTCTGCCCCTTTCTTTTTTGCTACACTTGTAATTGTAAAAGGCTTTCCTTCAATCGTTGAGAAGGCTTTTTCGCCTTCTTCTTTAGAGGTGAATTTACCCTTTGTTGCCGTAAACTGCGTTTCACGATAAACTGTAGCTAATACCCAATAAGGCTCTGGCTTAAAGTTATCTATCTCTTTCTGTCGCTGTACGATGAGTGCCAAGGTTGGTGTCTGTACTCGACCAATTGACAGAACCTGACCTCTGCCATAACTATTGTTGCCATACTTTAATGTATAAAGGCGGGTAGCATTCATTCCTAACAGCCAGTCACCAATCGCACGAGACAATCCTGCGAGGTAAAGTGGCTGAAACTGCTCTTGTTCCTTTAAGTTGGCAAACCCCTCGCGAATAGCTTCATCCGTCATCGAAGATATCCAAAGACGCTTCACAGGACACTTTACACCTGCTTTTTGCATTACCCACCGCTGAATTAATTCACCTTCCTGACCAGCGTCACCACAGTTGATAATCATCTCAGCCGACTGGTAAAGCTGCTCAATAACAGCAAACTGCTTTTTGATACCTTCGTCTTCAATGAGCTTAATACCAAAGCGTGGAGGTATCATTGGCAATGCAGCGAGACTCCAATATTTCCAGTTCGTAAAATAATCATTAGGTTCCTTCAACTCACAAAGGTGGCCGAAGGTCCATGTTACTTGGTAATTATTGCCCTCCATATAGCCGTTACAAGCCTTGTTGGCACCAAGGATTCGAGCTATATCTTTAGCAACACTGGGTTTCTCTGCAATGCAAACTATCATACAATTTCTTCTTAGTTTTAAGCCATTTTACCTTTGCAAAGGTAAGAAAAATATTCTTTGTTAAGGATTAAACTTATTTTATTACCTGTCTTTTTTGTGATTTTCCTATGCAATCTAAGTAATTTTATCTAAATTTGTAGCATAGAAACGAACAAGAAAAGATAAAATTATGAGAGTTGGTCTCTTTATTCCATGTTACGTCGATGCACTTTATCCACAAGTAGGCGTAGCAACTTATAAGCTTTTGAAAAAGCTAAAAATAGATGTTGTCTATCCCGAACATCAGACTTGTTGTGGTCAGCCAATGGCAAATGGTGGCTTTCAGCGTATGTCTGATCACCTTGCTGGACGTTTTGAGGATAAGTTTAAAGACTTCGATTATATCGTAACACCGAGTGTATCTTGTGCTGCTTTTGTGCGGGTTAATTACCCACAAATACTCGATCATGAGTGTCAGACACCTAAGAAAACAATGGAGTTGGTAGAATTCTTACATGATGTTCTGAAGGTAAAGGAACTTCCTGGAAGTTTTCCTCATGTCGTGTCTGTTCATAACTCTTGTCATGGTGTACGTGAATTAACGCTTAGTACACCTTCTGAATTGCAAGAGAAACCTGTAAATAAGATAGTTGAATTATTGAAACTCAAGGAAGGTATCACGGTTAAAGAACCTGATCGCAAGGATGAATGTTGCGGTTTTGGTGGTATGTTTGCTATTGAAGAACCTTATGTTAGCACTGCCATGGGTAATGATAAAGTGAAACGTCATATGGATACGGGAGCTGAGTTTATTACTGGTTCGGATAGTTCATGCTTAATGCACATGCAGGGTGTAGCAGGAAAGAACCACTATCCTATCAAGTTCATGCATGTAGCTGAGATTTTAGCTGCAGGTTTATAATATTTATATAAAGGTTATAAAAGACAAAAGAGTTATGTCAACATATCATTCTAAAAAAGCAAAAGAGTTTCTGAAAGACCCTAAGAAGGTTGAACGACATGACCGTACATTTTGGTCATTACGTCAGAAAAGAGATGCTGCAGCGGCAGAGCTACCAGAATGGGAGGATTTACGCGAACATGCAAGTCGAATAAAAGAGCATACAGCAACCCATTTAGCTGACTATTTAGAGCAATTCTCTAATAGTTTGGAACGTAATGGTGTTATTGTTCATTTTGCAAAAGATGCACAAGAGTTTAATGAAATGGTTTATGGGATACTTGAATCTCATAAAGTAAAGAAACTCGTTAAATCTAAATCAATGCTGACCGAGGAATGCGAAATGAATCCTTATCTGATAAAGAGAGGAATCAATGTCGTTGAATCCGACCTTGGTGAGCGTATTCTTCAACTCATGCATTTGAAGCCAGCGCATATTGTTATGCCTGCTATTCACTTGACTCGTGATGAGATTGGAGAGATGTTTGAAGAGAAAGGAATCTCTAAAGAGAAAGGAAATCATGACCCAGCTTATCTTACACGTTGTGCACGTGAAGATTTGCGTGGTGATTTTATGGATGCTGATGCAGGACTGACAGGTTGTAACTTTGGTGTTGCTGCGACAGGAGATTGTGTTGTTTGTACCAATGAAGGTAATGCTGATATGTCAACTTCAATACCAAAGCTACACATCGTTGCTATGGGTATTGAGAAAGTTATTCCTGATTATGATTCGTTGGCAGTGTTCCAACGCTTATTAGCACGCAGTGGAACAGGACAACCATCAACTGCCTTTACCTCTCAATTTCGTAAGGCACGACCAGGAGGTGAGATGCATGTAATATTAGTAGACAATGGTCGTAGTGACATGATTGCTAATAAAGAACATTGGATGACACTGAAGTGTATTCGATGTGGTGCATGTATGAATACTTGCCCAGTCTATCGTCGTTCAGGAGGTTATTCATATAGTTACTTTATTCCAGGTCCTATTGGAGTTAATCTTGGTATGCTAAAGAATCCAAAACTGCATAGTGGGAATGTGTCTGCATGCTCATTATGTTTGAGTTGTGATTGTGTTTGCCCTGCAAAGGTAACTCCTGGTAGTCAGATTTATCGCTGGCGTCAGAGCCTTGAAACGTATGGAACAGAGAACAAAGAGAAGAAAGTGATGGCAGAAGGAATGAAAGTTGTTTACGAAAACTATCATATTTATGATGCTTTACTTCGTAATTCATCAGTAGCCAATCACATACCAGAATCGCTAATGGATATAAAGCTTAATCCATGGAGCATTGGTCATACAATGCCAAAGTTTGCGAAAAAGCCTTTCCATGTCATATTTAAGCACGCAATGGAGGAATTGAAGCATGAATAAAGAAGATTTATTTAGCAAATTACGACGTAATACAAAAGAACAGTTTGATATGCCCGAGAAGCCTATTGAGGGTATTAAATATCAAGATGTAGTACAGCAATTTATCGAGATGAGTCATATTGTAGGCTGTGAAGTCATTGAGGCTAAGGCGGAAGATGATATCAATGCACTGATACAAAAGGCTTATCCTGATGCTAAGATATTGGCTTCAAGTGTAAAAGGAATAAAGGCAGACCTTAATCCTGACACTGTTTCAAAGGCACAAGACCTCAATGGAACAGATGTAGGAATCATTCAGGGAGAAATTGCTGTAGCAGAGAACGGATGTGTATGGGTACCACAAACAATGAAAGAAAGAGTTGTTTGTTTCATCTCAGAGAATCTTGTAATTCTCGTTCAACGTAACAATATTGTCAATAATATGCATGAAGCATATAAAAAGATTAACATGATAGACTATGGTTACGGCTGTTTTATATCCGGTCCAAGCAAAACAGCCGATATAGAACAAGCACTTGTTATGGGAGCACAAGCAGCACGTGGAGTCACAGTTATCATAAAGGGATAAACGTTAATTTTGTCAAAAACATAAATATAACGTATTGTTAGGATAGGTTTACGACTTTTTTTATTAACTTTGCAAGGAGAAAAAGAAAGTTAAAAATATAACTGATTTTTAATAAACATATAAGTTATGAAGATTGAAAAAGTACATGCTCGCGAGATTATGGACTCACGTGGCAATCCTACAGTTGAAGTAGAGGTAACTCTCGAAAATGGCGTAATGGGTCGTGCAAGCGTTCCATCTGGTGCTTCTACCGGTGAGAACGAGGCTCTGGAGCTTCGTGATGGCGACAAGAACCGTTTCTTGGGTAAGGGTGTTCTCAAGGCTGTTGAGAATGTAAACAACCTTATCGCTCCAGCTTTGAAGGGTGACTGCGTGCTGAATCAGCGTGCTATTGACTACAAGATGCTTGAACTCGATGGTACTCCTACTAAGAGTAAGCTCGGTGCTAACGCTATTCTCGGTGTTTCTTTGGCTGTAGCTCAGACTGCTGCTAAGGCATTGAACATTCCATTGTATCGTTATATCGGTGGTGCAAATACTTATGTATTGCCAGTACCTATGATGAATATTATCAACGGTGGTGCTCACTCTGATGCTCCTATCGCATTCCAGGAGTTCATGATTCGCCCAGTAGGTGCTCCTTCTGAGAAGGAAGGTATCCGTATGGGTGCTGAGGTATTCCACGCACTTGCTAAGCTTTTGAAGAAGCGCGGTCTCTCTACTGCAGTAGGTGATGAGGGTGGTTTCGCTCCTAAGTTCGATGGTATCGAGGATGCACTCGATTCAATCATTCAGGCTATCAAGGACGCAGGCTATGAGCCAGGCAAGGATGTTAAGATTGCTATGGACTGTGCTGCTTCTGAGTTTGCTGTATGCGAGGATGGTAAGTGGTTCTATGACTATCGTCAGTTGAAGAATGGTATGCCAAAGGATCCTAATGGTAAGAAGCTTAGTGCTGATGAGCAGATTGCTTACCTCGAGCACCTTATCACAAAGTATCCTATCGACTCTATCGAGGATGGTCTCGATGAGAACGACTGGGAGAACTGGGTTAAGTTGACATCTGCTATCGGTGATCGTTGCCAGCTCGTTGGTGATGACTTGTTCGTAACTAACGTTAAGTTCCTCGAGAAGGGTATCAAGATGGGTGCAGCTAACTCTATCCTTATCAAGGTTAACCAGATTGGTTCTTTGACAGAGACTCTCGAGGCTATCGAGATGGCTCATCGTCATGGTTATACAACTGTAACTTCACACCGTTCTGGTGAGACTGAGGACACAACTATCGCTGACATCGCTGTTGCAACAAACTCTGGTCAGATTAAGACTGGTTCTATGTCTCGTACAGACCGTATGGCTAAGTACAACCAGCTCATCCGTATTGAGGAGGAACTTGGTGCTTGTGCTAAGTATGGTTACACAAAGTTGAAGTAATCCATTTTATCACCTTGTGTGATTAAATGAATTTTTATAGAGTAGGGGATAATTGCTTATAATAGTGATTATCTCCTATTTTTATTGTTTGTAGTTATGGCGAATGTCATTGGGTTTCCCATAACATAAATAGATTTCTTCGTTATACAATAAATTATTAATGTATAAGCCAATGTCTTATAGCAATAAAATAATTAGAATTTTAGTACTTTCGTCGTGCGAAAAAACTTTACACTAATTCTTGAAAATAGTCATTTATAATGCTCAAAAATGCAATTATAGATTTTATTTGTAAGTACCTATAATTCAATAAGTTACAAAACAGCAAAAGAAAAGGTGCTTAGTTGGACTTCAAAAGGGCGTTAACAAGGTTGCAAAAGGGCGTCTTTAACAAGTCAATTAAGCCTTAATTCACATCTAATTTAGCCTCAATAAAAATGCAGTAGACGAAAATTATTTACAAAGATGGTTTTTATTAGGTTATTATGACATGATATTTTTTAACGATTTCTTTCTTAAGTTTTAAAGTTATTCATTTTAATTTGAAGCTGTTTTTTCTGTTTCTTATTTTCTCTTTTTAGCTTATTTGTATAGTTTTTGTTGTGCAAACAGACTTACTTTCTCTTTGATAACTAATTTTATAAGTAAGAATATAACTAACGCCTAATGGTTTTTAACATCTTTTTATACGCTTAATACATAATGAGCATTATGATAAATAGATTGCTTGTAATCCACTAAAAGAGTATAAGATAATATAAAACCTTATTTTATCGCTTGATTCTAACTTTCAAAATCAAATATAACTCTTAAAAAATTTCCCAATCCCACCCTCGTCAAATATGTTATAGTCAGCTAATGGTAATGCTATATGCAAAATGCAAAGTACACCGTACCAGTCTTTTTAGACATTATATGCTGGGAAATGCAACCTGCAAATAAATCCTCAGAAACCCCGTACTCTGATGTAATGTTGTTTTTAGCTCACACCTACAACATAATAAGACTACACCTTAAAATGTCCCTTTTATTTTCTTACATTCTTGAATAAAGATTACTCCATTAGTTCTGTTGTGAAGTTTAATGTCTGTATCTTCATATCAAGTTCGCGTAATTGCTTAGACAAGTCATCAATCTTCTTACTTAAAGGCTTGATATCTATGGTTGTTACCATTTTAATTTCAGAACGGCTGTAACGCTCCTGAGATTCTGATGCTTTATTGAATATTTCTCGGAGTGACGTAATACGCATAGAAAGAATATCACGTTCTGCCATCATTTCTGTAATTGTACGCCCTTCACTAATAGTATTCATGTTAGTCTTGTTAATCTTGAAGATTAAAGCGAAAAGAGTATTCAGACAAGCATCCATCTCTTTCATCAACTCCTTAGGGTCTTCAGAAGGAGAATCTCCTTCCTGTACTCGAACATTATTCAGTATTCTACTTTTAAGCTGTTCTATTCTTTTTTGTGTATCTTTACGAATAGCTAATGCTTCTGCTAATTTCATTGTGATATGTATTTTTGTAATTATTCTGTTATATTCTGGTTATTCTTACGTGCTTCGTCAAACTTGGCTTTCATTGTAGGATTCATGTACGTTAGCCTACGTATAGTAAGATCGTCTGTGTCTTTATTAGCAAGACGAAGGTTGTTCTCACTACTTAAAAGTTCCTCACGTACCTTTTGAAGTTTTATAATTGTAGCATCAATATCCTTAATAGCATCATTAAACTTCTTAGATGCCATTTCATAATGTCGTCCAAACTTAGTTTTGAAGTCTTCTATCTTATTTTCAAAGTTGGTGACATCCACCTCTTTGCTTTGTGAAAGAATCAGTTGCTTCTTATATTCTAAACTCTTCTTTGACGTTTGTACAAGAAGATTGATAAATGGAACGAAGAACTGTGGTCGAATAACATACATCTTTGGGTACAGATGACTCTTGTTTACAATACCAGTATTATAAAGTTCATTATCAGCTTCAAGAAGACTGACTAAAACAGCAAACTCACAACCTTTCTTTTTACGGTCATCATCAAGCTTTTTCAAGAAGTCATCGTTTTTATGTTTAGTGGCAGTAGTATCCATTTCATTCTTCATTTCAAACATGATAGAGATATACTCCGTACCATCTTCTTCTGCACGAAAGATGAAGTCTCCCTTTGTACCATCGCTTGCATCATTGTCTTTCTCAAAGTATGCAGTAGGCATCATTGGTCGAATATACTGGTCAAACTCTATACTACAATGCTGTTCAAGCGTCTCACCAACCATCTTGGTAGACATCTTGGTCTTCAAGTCTTTATAATAGTCGACTAAATCCTGCTTCATTCGAAGTTCATTCTCATGATGTTTGATGAGTGATGCCTCATGAAGTTGTGCTTCACGCTTCTCTAATTCTACTGCAGAACGAAGCTGAGAGATTTCTGTGTCCTTTGCTTGAACCTCCTTTTGAGCTTTACTACGTTCCTCCATGAGCACAAGTTGCAACTTATTATCATTCTGTTCTATGACAGAGTTAAGCTTAGATATTTGCTGTTCCTTCTCTGCCAAAGCAATCATCATCTCATTTTTCTTCTGAGTTGCAATGTTTTCTAACTGTGTTTTAAGCACCTCTATCTCAGCTGAGAATGAACTTTTTAGCCTCGTAAGTTCGCTTTCTTTCTCACTTTTCAGACGTTCTATCTCAGCATCTTTTGCACCAAGTTCAAGTTCTTTCTTAGAGAGTTGGTGCTGAAAGGTTTGTTCTGTCTTTGCAGTTGCTAAGGCTTGTTCTGCCTTGTGCTGCTCATGAAGCTCAGCTATACGACGGTTAACCTCCTCGTTAAACTCTGTATTCTTTACTTGATTAACGATGGAAGCATAGTCTGCTTCGTCAACAGTAAATACCTTATGGCAGTTAGGGCATACTAATTCTTTCATAAATCTGATATCTTTAGATATTTGAAAAGTCTACTCACAGAATTCTGACCATAAATATTTCTATTGTTCTTCGTCATTCAATCTGCAGCGATATTTATGTTAGCTATAAAATAAACAAGCCGAATGCGAATATACAAAATTAATTGCTCATTCTGAATGATTAAGCAAGAAAAATAATAAATAGCTTGTTAAATTATTGGATTCACTATTATTACCAACAGAAATGACCCCTATAAAGGAATGTTGATTATTGTTTAATAGAATCTAAAATTAGATTATTTGCAAATGAATAAGTCTAATAAAATGGCATAGTCTTTATCTTTTTTCAATATGTCCATTGGTTTAAAAGATTCTAATATGAATAGGATGAAAGAACCCTTGATTAACTTTCTTATTACAAGAAACAATACTCAGTAATCGCTTTTACCAATATCTGGTAAAACGTTTACTGAGCATTAAGAACATCTATATATCTTCTTTAATAGGTATCAGACAGATGTACTACTGATAAATAAGCTTTACATCTGATAATCCTTTGCCAAACCTCCAGCACTTGTTTCCTTATAAAGAGACGGAATATCATGTCCAGTCTGCTTCATAACCTCTACAACACGGTCAAATGAAACGCGATGGCTACCATCACTGAAGGATGCATAAAGCTGAGCATCTAATGCACGACAAGCTGCAAAAGCATTACGTTCAATACAAGGAATCTGTACTAAACCACACACGGGATCACATGTCATACCTAAATGGTGCTCCAAACCCATTTCTGCAGCATACTCGATCTGAGATGGACTACCACCAAACAACTGACAAGAAGCTGCTGATGCCATTGCACAAGCTACTCCAACTTCACCCTGACAACCTACTTCTGCACCTGAAATTGAAGCATTATATTTTACTATATTACCAAAAAGACCTGCTGTTGCAAGTGCATGCAATATCTTAGTTTCTGAAAAATCATGTCCCTTTGATAGGTGATACAGAACTGCAGGGACTACGCCACAGGCACCACAAGTAGGTGCGGTCACAATCGTACCACCAGAGGCATTCTCCTCACTAACTGCCAAAGCATATGAATAAACCATTCCTCGACTCTGCAAAGAAGGCTTATATCCACGTGCCTTTATATAATAATTAGGTGCTTTACGAGCAAGGTTCAATGGACCTGGTAAGGCTCCCTCACTGTCAAGACCACGCTCAACAGCAGCCTGCATTGTTTTCCAAACTTCACGCAGATAGTCCCATAAATCATCCCCCTCACAATGTTTTACATACTCCCAATAACCACGTCCATGATGTTCACACCATGTTTGGATATCTTTAAGTGTATGCAAATCATAGACAGACTCCTTATGAAAGTAGTCGTCTGTGGCCTTTCCTTCTGACAAAGCACCACCTCCAACACTGTATACGGTCCATTCGTCTAAGAGATCTTGACTGTTATTATAAGCACGAAACAACATGCCATTAGGATGATAAGGAAGGAAAACCGAAGGTTCCCATACTATTTCTACTGGTGCTATTTGTTTTAGTACGTCAATAATGGCCTTATCTGTCATGTGCCCCTTACCTGTGGCAGCCAAGCTTCCATACAATGTAACTTCAAATCTTGCTGCTTCCGGATGACGTTCTGCAAAGATTATTGCTGCACGTTGTGGTCCCATCGTATGACTACTTGATGGACCCTTACCGATTCTAAATATCTCTCTTAATGATTCCATATATGGTTGTCCCAAATACTTCTTATTTACTATTCTGCTGCAAATGTACGAAAAAAAACGTCAATTATGCAGAAATGCATCTTATAAATTGTCGAATATGATTTTTTATTATCTAAAACCTATTCCTATAGTTTATATTTCTAATTTTCCTTTTAATCGATTATTATGAGGATAGGGCGTTATCAAATATTTATTTAATGAAATAGAATTACCCTGTCTATCCATTACCACGTCTATTGTCTTCTGCAAATTATCCTCCTATTAACCTCTATCTGTAAATAATTTTCACACAACTCGAATCTAAAACATGCTCTTTAGGCTTCTTAAAGACGCCTAATTGGCTTGCAATAGGTGCCCTTTTGAGGTCTTATTAACGCCCTTTTGAAGTCCAAATAAGCACCTTATTTTGTACAAGTTTATAACAACTTGATTTCCTGTTGGTTACAAATCCTCTCTTCATACGTTTTTTTACCTTTATTTATTGATATATTATTCGAAATTATGTCATGATTTTTCATATTGTTATTAACATTCATAGTAATTAATATAAAAATGTTTTCTATGTCAGAGACATGAAAATTAAGCAGGTCGTTTGACAGTTTTGGCAATATATTTATTGCATTTCATATTTCAATCTTAGTGGTTTGGTTTAAACGGATAAGCCTAAATAATTCTATTAAGTTCGATATTTTATCCCCCTACTCTACCTTTTTGTTTCTTTTTTTAGTCAAGAAAGTGTTTTATCATGTGTTTTTTGTATCTTTGCGCAGATAATTATAAAGATTTAGAATGAAACATTTTGCCCTCATACTGTCGATTTTTTCATTGCTGACAGTGGCTTGTACTGATAAAAAAAGTACAGAAGAGCCAGTTGCAAAGGTTATTGATACGATTCCAATGTTGGTAACACAGGTACAGCAATGTTCACGACTTTACACGACAGAATACCGTATTCATAAGATTATCACTCATGATGATAAGATGAAATTGTCTGGCTCGTTCATGAAGCAAGACTTCAGTGTGACTTTACCATTAGGTGATCGTCGAATTGCAATTCCAATGGACGCTACATTAAAAGCCTACATAGACTTATCTGGTTTTAGTGATAAGAATATTCAACGCCACGGAAAGGAACTTCTCATTACCCTACCCGATCCAAAGATTGTTCTTACTTCAACAAAGATTAATCATAAGGAGGTGAAGGAATATGTGGCACTGACACGTCATAACTTTACGGATGCTGAACTTACAAGTTATGAGGCACAAGGAAGAAAACAGGTTATAGCTTCTATACCACAGATGGGTATCATCGAACAGGCACAAGAAAGTGCTGCACGACAGCTTGTTCCGATCTTTACTGCTATGGGTTATAAAGAATCTGATATAACTGTCTCATTCCGCAAAAAGTTTACTCTGAAGGATTTAGGACAGGTGATTGAAGTAAATAAAAAGGATTAAAAATGGAAACAAGAACACCTGAAAATATAATGACAGAGCAAAAGAAGAATGATATTAAGCCGAATAAGAAAGGACTTCTTAGTCGTTTCTTATCATTTAATAAAGGCTGTCTGCTGACCTTTTTAATCATCATTAGTATTTGTGTCGGTCTATTTTATTGGTTTAATTCATCCAATAAAATAAGTATATCTGCTGATCAGCGTATTGATATAACGCCAACACAGATACAACAAATACAAGATATAGGTCAATGGGAATTTCTTGCAATCAATGATGAAGAACTCATAGATACGGTGAGTCGTGGCTTCTTCTCTGACTCAGAACTTGTGCGTATTTATTATGGTACGGTTCGTTTAGGTGTTGACTTGCATCAGACAGAACCTCATTGGCTTCGTGTTGAGAATGACAGTGTTATCGTTGCAAAGTTGCCACCTATAGGATTACTTGACACTAACTTTATCGACGAGGCTAAATCACGCTCATTTTTTGAGAAAGGAGACTGGACTTCGGCTGATCGTGAACAACTCTATAATCGCGCCTATAAAAAGATGTTAGCTCGTTGTATGACAGCTGAGAATATTAGGATAGCTGAGAAAAATGCTAAGCAGCAGTTTACTCAGTTCCTCCGTTCTATGGGCTATAAAAATATTAAGGTTGAGTTTGTCACAAAGAAACAATAACAAACACAGTTATTAGGAATTTTTCTGCTTTATAATTGAGAGGGGTAATAAGAGGATAGTGGCATCAGAAGAAACAACACAACATATAGAAAGCATGACAGAAGGCGCTCCTTCACGTGCTATCTTTAAATTTGCAATACCTCTCATTCTTGGTTATATATTGCAGCAAATGTATCTAATTATTGATGCCGCAATAGTTGGAAGATGGATAGGTGTAGAGGCTTTGGCTGCTGTAGGTGCGTCAAGTAGTATCATGTTTCTTATCATGGGCTTTTGTAATGGTTCATGCGCTGGTTTTGCTATACCTGTAGCTCAAGCGTTTGGAGCAAAGGACTACCATAAGATGCGTTGTTATGTTAGCAATGCTATGCGTATTGCTTTAGTATTAGCCATCGTCATTACGTTACTTTCCTGTTTTCTATGTGATAAGATTCTACAAATGGTTAACACGCCAGAAGATATTTCTCATGACGCTTATGTCTTTCTTTTTCTGCAGTTTTGCACTATCCCTTTTACTATTGCCTATAATCTCTTATCTGGTCAGATACGAGCATTAGGTAATTCCAAGCAGCCTTTTTACTTTCTTCTTGCATCCTCTTTCTTAAACATTTTTCTTGATATTGTTTTTATTCTGTTACTTGGAATGGGAGTTGAAGGAGCTGGTATAGCAACTTTTCTCAGCCAGGTTTTTGCGTCATCATTATGTTGGTGGTTTATCAAACGACACATGACAATCCTCGTACCTATCGGTGATGAACGTCAGTTTGATAACAAAAGAATAAGTATTTTGTTGAACAATGGTATACCTATGGGGCTACAATTCTCAATTACCTCTATTGGTATTATTATGCTGCAAAGTGCAAATAACGCTTTAGGAACAGTTTATGTCGCTTCATTTACTGCAGCTATTCGTATTAAATACCTATTCACCTGTGTACTTGAAAATATAGGTGTAGCCATGGCAACATATTGTGGACAAAACCTTGGTGCAAAGAGACTTCAGCGAATAAAAACTGGTGTGAATGATGCAATGTGGATAATGATGGCTTATTTCGTTCTTACAGTTATGATTATCTATCCTTTTGCAGACGAAATGATGATGATTTTTGTTAATGGAAAAGAGCAGGAAGTAATTGCAAATGCAGCACAATTGATGCGTATTTCAAACTGGTTCTATCCTTCATTGGGAGTCCTCGTCATACTTCGATACAGTATTCAAGGTCTTGGATATAGTAACTTGAGTATGATGAGTGGAGTTATGGAAATGATAGCACGCTGTGGTGTGAGTATTTGGTTAGTACCTGCTTTGGCATGGATAGGTGTTTGTTATGCTGACCCAGTAGCATGGATAATGGCAGATATATTCCTTATTCCAGCCTATATTTGGTTGATTAGAAGACTAAAGAGACAAATTGGATAGTTTTTTAATAGCCTCTTGCATATCTTCAGCAAATCTATTATGTGTCAAAAGAAACTCCTCTCGACCATTAGCTAACAGTTTGTATAGTTCTGGACTCATCCCATCTACATATGAACTGATGGCATATTCGATGTCATCTTTCTGTCGTTCGCTGTTTGAGAATGCGTAAACTTGATACTTCTGATGGAAAAAGCAATAGGCTGCCTCAATGCTATCTTTTGTAATCATGTTCTTATCTATTAGAATGTTTGAAACTAAATCAATCTTTGATGCTAAAGTATTTCCATAATGGAGCTACCATTAATGCTTGAATAAACTCACCACGTAATAACATTTGTTTTACTTCCTCTTTAGGACAAAGAAAAACATCTATGTCTTCTGTCTCATCAAGATGCTGATTGCTCGTCTTCTTCACGCCACGAGCATAGAAGCAATGACATAAGTTATCCATAACTCCTGGGTTAGGAGCTATGGTCATAATCTCTTCCCATTTACCACCAGTGTACCCTGTTTCTTCTTCTAATTCTCGTTGTGCTGCATGTAGCGGAGTCTCTCCTTCTTCTACCACTCCTGCACAAATCTCTGTTGACACGACGCCAAGTCCGTGTCTATATTGACGTTCTAAGATAAGTTTCCCATCTTCTGTCTCAGCAATTACATTAATCCACTTTGGATATGAAAGTACATAATACTCATCATAGATCTTTCCATTTGGTAATTGAACGGTATCACGACGAGCCTTCATCCAAGGTCGATTAATAAGTTGCTCGGATGCAAGTATACTCCATTTCATATCTTCATCGTTACGTTGCTTTTTCTTATCCATAACATCATAAATTGTGATTCAGTAGATACAAAGTTATTATATTCCAATTTAATGTGCAAATATAATGCTTGTCATTTACTTTTATTACGTTTAGCTTTTAGTTAATTATGGAAGAGTTTTTTCCTTTTTACCTTACCTTAAACCTTTTCAAATGGAAAAAAACAAAGAAAATCATTTTTGTTGACGAAACTATCAATTAAATTTTATATATTTGTAAACAAGATAACAAGGACTTGCCGTATCCTAAATCAATTATAATCAAGGGTATGCTTTACGGCAGAGCTACTCTATGGAGGAATATTACTATGAAACGTAAACCAAAGATGCACAACGAACAAGAGTTTAACCTTGATAATGTTTATCAAGAGGATGAGCGTCAACTTGATAATTTAGACGATAGCTCCTTTGATTTGAGATATAAATGACAATTACTGAGGCTTGTGACATCTATGAAGTTTCCTTGAACAGCGCTTGGTATACGTAGTAATGTTATAAGCTTTTGGCATTATCATATTCTACAAAACTTTCAATTAAACTTGAAAGTAGCTTCTTTTATGTGCGTATACTTGGGTATATTGACAAGAAATCATCAAGTTTAATTTTCATACATAATAGATCTAATTTTATTGACTGATTCTACTTCAAAGTAACTTTATGTGCAATAAATGCTCTAATTATTGTTAATTAGGTAAGAATTATCATCTATTATTATGTTACATAACATTAATTTTTAGTAACTTTGCAACCGATTATGCCGTTTTGGGCTCAGAATAAGTGCTGGATAGATGCTCAGCCGCCCAGCGGTACAAACCCGTTTACAATAAAAAAATGTACGCAATTGTAGAAATTAACGGTCAGCAGTTCAAGGCTGAGGAGGGCAAGAAGCTCTTCGTAAACCACATCAAAGATGCGGAAGAAGGCAAGGCTGTTGAGTTTGACAAGGTTCTGTTGGTTGATAACAACGGAACAGTCACAGTAGGCGCACCAACTGTTGAGGGCGCAAAGGTAGTAGCTGAGGTAGTAGCTCCTCTCGTAAAAGGCGACAAGGTAGTTGTCTTCAAGATGAAACGTCGTAAGGACTACAGAAAGAAGAACGGTCATCGTTCACACTTTACTCAGGTAGAAATTAAATCAATTAACGCTTAACAAGGAGGACTTAAGAATGGCACATAAAAAAGGTGTAGGTAGTTCTAAGAACGGTCGCGAATCAGCTTCAAAGCGTTTAGGTGTTAAGATCTGGGGTGGCCAGAAGATTATCGCAGGTAACATTATCGTTCGCCAGCGCGGTAATAAGCACTTCCCAGGCGAGAACGTTGCACAGGGTAAGGACGACACATTGTATGCACTTGCAGACGGTGTTGTTTACTTCCACAAGGGCAAGTACAATAAGAGTACTGTTTCTGTCCTTTCAGAGGAAGTTTACGCTGCTAAGACTGTAAAGCCAGAAGCTTAAAGCGAAACAAACAAACAACTATTCCAAACAAACAACATAATCCCGGTCTCCTTTTGGAGCCGGGATTCATGCTTTTATAGGAGTACTTTAACCCAAATCGATCATTAGAGGCTAAACATATTTTGTTCTTTTTATCGAGCTGATTGTTTGGCTTTGTAATGCAGGTATAGTGGGCTACGTCAAGCTACAAAGACACACAAGATGCCGATAAGAAAATAAAAAGATGTTAGGAACCAACACCATAGTAAGAAGAATTATACATATTGTGGTCTAATGACCGATTTGGGTTAAAATGACTCTTTATATATTAGTTTGTTCCTGAATCAAGTTAATGAGTACATCTACTCACACGCTAAAACAAAGCCTACTTAAATAATAATGAATGATTTGAGCCCTTATTCTTACTCCTTAATAAAAAAGTCGCGTTATTATTTAACAACCATTTTCTTTACACTACCATCAGAATACTTCACGATTTGTAACCCTTCTGTGTTGCATTGAGTGTTTATGGTTTCCATATGCTTTTAAATCCGACAATAAATAATGGTCCTTTTAGTTGCTATTCTCAACATAATATATTATATTTGCCATATCAATTCAGTTATAAAGAATTATTTTGATTCACAATTAAAGAATATCTATTATGGTAGTAACTAATGCAATTTATCAAGGAAAGGGACGCGTTGAGGCAAAACACGTAAGATCGGGAGTTCTCGTAACAACAGATGCTGGAAAAGCAGTTGGTGGCCTTGGAGAAAATCAAAACCCTGTTCAACTATTAGGTAACGCATTATCTGCTTGTGTTCTAACTCTTATGGGGTTGCAAGCTGAGCGTGGAGGTGTAGACTTCTCTGGCTGTTATGCTGAAGTTGGTGAGTGCGAAGAAGATATGGAAAAGTTTACAGTTACTCGTATTCCGATAACTTTTCATCTTAAGGCTTCATTTGATGAAAAACAGCGTAAGAAGTTTGAGTATATAGCTAACAAAGCATGTTTTGTGGGTAATACGTTAACTGCAGAAAAGGTTTTCACCTTTGTGTACGATTAAAAGCACTATTAATATGTCGACAATATAAGGTAATTAACTATCAAACTGCTTATCATCTATATATAAAGAAAAGTCCTGCCATAATCTAATAACCGATTATGACAGGACTTTATTCCTTCTATATGCTACTAATTAGTAACTTCCAAAAGGACTTCTTTTTAGCCAGAAGTCTACGTTATGAAAGCTTCCTCTCATCAATTAACCTGGAGTTAGGACTCAAGAAATTAGTTAGTTCTGCGAATCTTGATAATCTTATCAAATGTGGATGAATCTTATTAAGATATGATCTGTCCCCATTATCCATATAATTTGGAATATGAATCGCCCATCCTCCTATTTTTAATACTGGAGCTACATCTTCTGAATATGAATCTCCGACCGCTAATAATTGCTCTGCTTTTACACCAAACTGTTTGCAAAGTCGTTTATAAGCATCTGGTGTTTTATCTGATACAATAACAATATCATCAAAATAGGGACGTAGTCCCGAGCGTTGAAACTTATTTTCCTGATCAAGCAGTTCTCCTTTTGTAAATACAATCATTCGATATCTACCAGTGTCATGCAGTTTTGCCAATGTTGTTTTAACACCATCGAAAGGATGACCTGGTAATCGCAACAATTCTTTGCTTACCTCGACAATCTGTCCGATATCATAGCCCTTTACCTTTCCGTGACTGATTTTGACCGCATTCTCTATTAGTGATAGCATGAAAGCCTTACTTCCATAACCAAGGAGTGGTATGTTAGCCTTTTCAGTGGCGCGGAGAGTATGGGACACCTCATCTGCAGAAGCATACGGGGCAAGAATCTCACAGTACACTTTTTCCACTGTATTAAAGTAGGTCTGACTACCCCACAGTGTATCATCAGCATCAAATGCTATAAGTGAAATCTCCGTCATAAGCCTAAAAAATTAGATATTATTGTTATCGTGAACATTCTCTTCTTTATTGAACCTTGTCCAATAAAGGCTGGTCGTAGACGGTAAATAATAAAATTCCTTTCAAAAATAATAAATCCTCCTTTCCTTTCTTTTTGCAGCAAAGATAATCCTTTTTTTCGTCATTACAAGTTTTTTATCAATATTTTTATCAACAAAATTGTTAATTTTACTTTTATTAATTATGTTCAAATATATTATATTTATCGACAAACTACACCTATACGTTAATAAACGTATTTTATTTGCGCACTCTTTTAACATTAACAAGCCCTATTTCAACTATGTTGTTGAGGTAATTAATGCGTTAAAAAATTTGATTAATTCAATTATTTTTGCTTTCTTTGTGGGCGCTTAAATCTGGAAAGAAGATGTATATTTTGAATACTATTTTCTCATAAATAACATCTATAAAGTCCAAATATTTACCTAATTGGAAACTAAAAACAAAATGGAACAAAAACTCTTGACAATAGCCTTAGTATCTTCTGCAATCGGAATAGGTCAGAAAGCTTTAGCTCAAACACGTGGAACAACTACAGATAAGCCAAATGTAATTATAATATTGGCTGATGATCTTGGCTATGGTGATTTAGAGTGTTATGGTGCCAAGAATGTTCAAACACCTAATATTAATAAGCTCGCACAGTCAGGTATACGTTTTACGAATGGACATGCAGTCGCTGCAACAAGTACTCCCTCTCGCTATTCGCTTCTTACTGGTGAATATGCTTGGCGTCGAGAAGGTACAGATGTAGCTGCTGGTAATGCTGGTATGATTATAAAACCGAGTCAGTTTACGATGGCTGATATGTTTAAGAGTCGTGGATATGCTACCTGTGCTATAGGAAAGTGGCATCTTGGACTGGGCGACAAAGGAGGTGAGCAAGACTGGAACGCACCTTTGCCAGAGTCGTTAGGCGATCTTGGTTTTGATTATCATTATATCATGGCTGCTACTGCAGATCGTGTACCATGTGTCTTTATAGAGAATGGTTCGGTTGCAAACTATGACCCGGCTCACCCAATAGAAGTCTCTTATGTACGAAACTTTGAGGGTGAACCTACAGGACGTAAGAATCCAGAACTCCTTTATAATATGCGTTCGAGTCATGGACATGACATGTCTATTGTTAATGGGATCGGTAGAATTGGCTATATGAAAGGTGGTGGAAAGGCTCTTTGGAAGGATGAAAACCTTGCCGACTCAATACTTGCACACGCAGTGAAATTTATTTTAAGCCATAAGAAAGAACCTTTCTTTATGTATTTCGCAACAAATGATGTTCATGTTCCTCGCTTCCCTCACAAGCGTTTCCGGGGAAAGAATCCAATGGGAGTGAGAGGTGATGCTATCGTCCAGTTTGACTGGACTGTCGGACAGTTAATGAAGAAACTACATGAACTGAAGATAGATGACAATACACTCGTTATTCTTACAAGTGATAACGGACCTGTCGTAGATGATGGATATCAGGATGGTGCAGAAGAACTCCTCAATGGTCATAGTCCTGCTGGTCCTTTCCGTGGCAATAAATATAGTGCTTTTGAAGGTGGAACAGCTGTTCCATTAGTTATATCTTGGCCTCGTAAGATTAAGGGAGGAATGGTGTCTAAAGCACTTGTGAGTCAGATTGACCTTTTATCTTCTTTGGGTTCACTCGTTCAAGCAAGATTTCCAAAAGGTAGTGCACCTGACAGTCGTGACTACCTCCCTACCCTTCTTGGTAAAGACCTGAAGGGGCGCAACTATGTAATTGGACAATCTAACACACATATCCTTTCAGTGCTTACCGCTCAATATCGGTACATTGAACCAAGTAACGGACCAAAAATGATTCAATGGGGACCAAAGATTGAAACAGGAAATCTTCCTTTTCCCCAACTTTATGATATGACTGTCAGTCCTTTCGAATCCAAAAATGTTGCTGATGAGCACCCTGATGAGGTTTCTCGTATGCAATTAATATTGAAAGAAGAGAGAAATAGATAGTACTATTAATTAATGTTTGATAGAAATTAAGACATCCAATTCTTTCGATATAGCTAACAGCAAAACTATTCCACATATTACAAGAATAGTTTTGTTTTGATTTGCTGTCACTTTTAACACTTCTTGTAATCCTTCTGTAAACTAACGAGTTAGATGAGAATATAGAGTGATAGAAGTGACAGCAATAGTTATTTTTATCAATAAACCGAGCTCACTCTGGTAATGAATTGTAAGCTGTAATGCCAGCAACACGATGAGTGCTTACCAACAGCACAATACGTGCGGAGCAGCAACACGATATGTGCGGAGTAAAATAGAATTCTTAAAGGATATTAGTTTGATGTCAAGGAAGACTCTCCTTATATTCAACTTTATAACAAACTTGCTTTTTGAAGGAACGTAATGTTCTGTTTAAGTAGCTTGTTGTAAACTTAAAGTATCTTCTATTATTTGAGGTGATATTTGGGGGTTGAAAATCATTAATACCAAAGGTTTTTCCTTAATAATATCATCTAATAAAAATATATTATCATCTATTAGGCAAGATAAACCTGTAAAGAAATCACATATCTTATTGTGAATATCCAGACTATCTACAAATCTTACATCAATATCCATTTCTAACTGTTCTGTACTATTTAAGTACCACCTAATAATAGGTCGTTTATCTAAGAAAAGGGTTATTATTTCATTACAAATATTGTCCTCTATACCCTCTGCAAACCCATGAAATCTATCTTCTATAGAAAACAAAGACGTTTTACAGATATAGTTATAAATATCTGTCAATGTCCCTTCTTTAAGATGTAGAGCAATTATATCTCTAATAAAATCATCATGAGTATAATATAAATATTTCTTTATTTGATACCAGTTCATAACTCCTCTCTTCTTCAAAGTCTATTAAACGTTTTTAAAACTTATTCTAAAATTATATCCAGTAACTTCATTATAAGCCATCGTTCTTTAATTTATTTCTTTATTACTTATTTTGTTCTTAGAACTCATTATATGACTTGGAATTTTCATAAATCGTTAAATCACTATATTAAGCATCTCAATGAGTACAAAGATAATTAAATATCGATAAATGGAAGTAATTGTCAATAAGAAATTACAAGATTAATGAGACTCTTGTCTATAATAAAAAATGCTATAATCAAATAGGTGCAAATGTCCCATTACTCCATTCTCGCCCCATATAATTTTTATATGCTCCAATATCGGCTTTACATTTTAATTCATTAGCTATTTTCTAACTTGAAATATTACCTTGATAATCACTTTATCACAGCATCCCAATAATGTGGAGAATAGACCGTTATTGTTCTTTGCCCTTCTTTTTCTTCAAAGCCACTAAATGAAATTCCAATGCTATCAAAAATATAGAATCCATATTTTATAATACTTAGATAAGTCTTTTGCAATTCCTGAATAATATTATTATCTTGAAATAGACTATATCCATCAAAGCACAATTCAACACCATTGTTTTCTATAACAGAAATTTCCATCAATTGATTATTCTCAAAAGTAAAAGATAAATCCTCCGAGTATAATTTCGTTATCTCTTTTTTTTGAACCGTCTTAAATGGGACATTATAATTTTTTTGAATATTCTCTATTGAAGAGCCAAAAATAAAATCATTTATTCCTTTGTAAGATTTAATTAAATACTTCATTTTATGATGGGTATTATTTTGTACATATTTTCATTTTATCTCTCTCTCTGCCTCTGATATTAAACCTTTTTCATATGAATAGTCTAACATCTCATTAATGGAAGAATCGTATTTACTTCCAAAACTTGACTGAATATCATCAATATCCATTTGAATCGCATCTGCAAACTTTCCTTGATTTATAAAATCTAATTGTGTTTGTCGATACAAAGCTCCTTCTTTTCCTTGCCAACCATGACTATATGCCATCCTATGATCGGTTGTTTCCATCTAAATACTTGGTCCTTCGCCATGAGAAAGACCATTGATTGAGTTTGTAGGTGTGTGATGCACCTCCCCTCCAATATTACTACTTCGTACAGAAGAATAAGAACCACCCCCTTTTAAACCAAAAACATCAGCCCACTTATTTAAATCCCCCCACATACCCATACAGTGTCGGGTTATTTCCTGCTAATCTTATCGGGTCTTGGCTGATATAGTTACCTATCCTTGGGTCATAATAGCGGAAGCGGTTGTAATAGAGTCCTGTCTCATCATCCTCATACTGACCTAACTGGCGGAAGGGGATAAAGTTCCTGCTGTCGTGGAGGTTGCGGAGATTACCGTAAATATCATAGTCTGCCTGCCAGACAATATTACCATTATCATCGTATGCTTGGACAGGACGACCGATGTAGTCGCTGATGATGCTGTAATGCCTGTCGCCGACAATCTTGGCTGTAGGGACGTAGCTGTCACTATCGTAAACCCACGTGATGAGNTTCTCAANTGGTTCNGGTCTGTCAAGTGTGACCTCACCAGTCTCGGTAACAATCGTGTTCGGACGGTCAGCCTCGGCATAGTCCCACTCGTGCAGGATGACATCACCATCCCANAGGTAGCGATATACTCGTCCGTCAAAGACCTTCTCAATGCGTCTGCCTAAAGCGTCATAC